>JAKANT010000250.1 GCA_021823635.1 Pseudomonadota bacterium | reverse complement strand
GCGCAGGCGCGCGGCCTCAAGGTGTTCGACGCCACCTGCCCGCTGGTGACCAAGGTGCACGTCGAGGTCGCGCGCATGCGCGGCGAGGGCCTGCACCTGGTGATGATCGGCCATGCCGGGCATCCCGAGGTCGAGGGCACGATGGGACAGGCCGCGAGCGGCATGTACCTGGTCGAGAACGTGGCCGACGTCGAGCGGCTTGAGGTCGCCGATCCGCAGCGGCTCGCCTACGTCACGCAGACCACGCTGTCGATCGACGACGCGGCCGAGATCGTCGCCGCCCTGAAGCGCCGTTTCCCGGCGATCGCGGAGCCCAAGAAAGCGGACATCTGTTACGCGACGCAGAATCGACAGGATGCGGTCAAGCTGATGGCGCCGCTGGTGGACGTGGTGATCGTGATCGGCAGTGCGACCAGTTCGAACTCGAATCGCCTGCGCGAGGTCGCCGAACGCTTCGGCGTTCCGGCCTATCTGGTCGATTCGCCGGACGACGTGCGGCCGGACTGGTTGGCGGGCAAGCGGCGCGTCGGCGTAACCGCCGGCGCCTCGGCCCCCGAGGTACTGGTCGAGCGTCTGATTCAGCGTCTGCGCGACCTTGGCGCGCGTAGCGTGCGCACGCTGGACGGCGTGGAAGAGAACGTCGTCTTTCCTCTGCCGAAGGGCTTGAATGCGCCGCCGCCGGCGCGCCGGGAGGCGATGTGAACGCGCGGCGCACCCTGCTGGCGGCGTTCGGGCTGTGGTTCGCCGGCGCCGCGCCGGCGCAGCCGGTGACTGTGGAAGGCGTGAAATTCGAGCCGACCGTGCAGGTCGCGGGCCAGACGCTGCGTCTGAACGGTGCCGGGGTTCGCACGCGTGCCTTTTTCAAGGTGTACGCCGCCGCCCTGTACGTACCGGAACGATCGGCCGATGCGTCGACCCTGCTGGCGCAATCGGGCCCGCGGCGGGTGGCGATCGCGTTGCTGCGCGAAATCGATGCCGACACGTTCACGAACTCGCTCGCCGACGGCCTGAAGGCCAACCACAGTGCAGCGCAGATGGCCGAGCTCAAGGCACCGCTCGAGCGACTGCAGTCCATGTTCAGGTCGATCGGCGCCGCGAAGAAAGGTGACGTGGTCCACCTCGACTATGCGCCGGAGGCCGGCACGCGCGTGATCGTCAACGGCCAGCCGCAGGGCGAGCCGATTCCGGGCGCGGCGTTCTTCGCCGCGCTGCTGCGTGTGTGGCTGGGCGACAAGCCGGCCGACGCGGCGCTGAAGAAGGCCATGCTCGGTGGTTGAGGCCGCCCGCGCCAACGACGAACTGATCGACGCGTTCATCGACGCGCTCTGGCTGGAAGACGGGCTGGCGGCCAATTCGCTTGCCGCCTACCGTCGCGACCTGCGCGCGCTTGCCGCCTGGGCCGAGGGGCGGCCGCTGCTGGCGCTGGTCGAAGCCGACCTGCAAGCGTATTTCGCGGCGCAGTTCGAGGCCTCGCGGCCGACGACCGCGAACCGGCGTTTGGCCACGTTGCGGCGCTTCTACCGGTGGGCGCTGCGCGACGGCCGCATCGATTCCGATCCGACGCTGCGGCTGGCCAATGCCCGCACGCCGGCGCGTTTCCCAAAGGCGCTCTCCGAAGCGCAGGTCGAGGCGCTGCTCGCGGCGCCGGACGTTCGCACCGCGCTCGGACTGCGTGACCGCGCGATGCTGGAGGTGCTGTACGCGACCGGTTTGCGCGTTTCCGAACTGGTCGCGCTGCGCCTGCCGTCGGTGTCGCTCGCCGACGGCCTGGTGCGCGTGGTCGGCAAGGGCGACAAGGAGCGCATCGTCCCGCTCGGCGAGGAGGCGCGCCTCTGGCTGCAGCGCTACTTCGGAGAAGCGCGGCCGCAGTTGCTCGGCGCGCGCGCGTCGGATGCGGTGTTCGTCACGGCGCGCGCCGAACCGATGACGCGGCAGCGCTTCTGGCGGCTGCTCAAGACCTATGCGGCGCGCGCCGGAATCGACGCGCCGCTGTCGCCGCACGGACTGCGGCATTCGTTCGCCACCCATCTGCTGAACCACGGTGCCGATCTACGCGTGGTCCAACTGCTGCTCGGGCATGCCGACATTTCGACCACGCAGATCTACACCCACGTGGCCCGCGAGCGGCTGAAGGTCCTGCACGCGCGCCACCATCCGCGCGGCTGAGCGATAAACTGCGCGCCCGATGGGGGAGCGGGTGCATGCAGGGGAAACGCCGGCGACGCAATGGCTGCGCCGCCATCGCATCGCCTTCACCGAGCACGTCTACGAATACGTCGAAGACGGCGGCACCCGGGTCTCTTCGCAGGCGCTCGGCGTGCCGGAACACGAGGTCGTCAAAACGCTGGTCATGGAAGACGAAAGCGGCAAACCGCTGTTGGTGCTGATGCACGGCGACCGTAGGGTATCGACCAAGAACCTGGCGCGACAGATCGGGCGCAAGAGAATCGAGCCGTGCGCGCCGCAAGTCGCCGAGCGGCACACCGGCTATCAGGTCGGCGGCACCTCGCCGTTCGGCACGCGCAAGCCGCTGCCGGTGTTCGTCGAGGCGAGCGTTCTGGCGTTACCGACCATCTACATCAACGGCGGCCGGCGCGGCTATCTGGTCGGCATCGACCCGGCCGTCCTGACCTCGACGCTGGGCGCACGGCCGGTCCAGTGCGCGCTGGTCGGGTAGCGCGATGGACGCGCTGGCTGCACTGATCGCTGCGGCGGCGGGCTATCTGCTCGGCTCGGTGTCGTTCGCGGTGATCGTCAGCCGCCTGTTCGGGTTGGCCGACCCGCGCACCTACGGCTCGCGCAACCCGGGCGCGACCAACGTCCTGCGCACCGGCAACCGCACGGCGGCGGCGATCACGCTCGCCGGCGACGCGCTGAAGGGAACGCTGGCGGTCTGGCTGGCGCAGCGCCTCGGTCCCGCCTACGGCATCGGCGACTTCGGCGTGGCGCTGACCGGGTTGGCTGCCTTCGTCGGCCATCTGTATCCGCTGTACTTCCGCTTTCAGGGTGGCAAAGGCGTGGCGACGTTCTTCGGGGTCATCGCGCTCGTCAACCCGTGGCTGGCCCTGCTGTGCGGAGTCACCTGGCTGCTCATGGCGTATTTCTTCCGCTATTCGTCGCTCGCATCGATCAGCGCGGCGCTCGTCTCCGTGTTCGGACAGGCGTTCGGCTGGGGCTTCGACGGCGTGCTCGTGTGCGTGATCGCGATGGCGGCGCTGCTCGTCTACCGGCATCGTCAAAACATCGCCAACCTGCGCGCCGGCAAGGAAAGGCGAATCGGCGAGAAGGCGGGCGGCGCGGCCGCCCGCCGTTGATGGTCCCTAGGCCAGCGCCCAGCGCGGCTTGACGTCGAAGGCGAGCGGCGCCGAACGTGCGCCGCTGCGCAGGCGCGCCAGGCCGGCCATTGCCACCATCGCGCCGTTGTCGGTGCAAAGCTCCGCCGGTGGAAAGAACAGCGCGATGCCGCGGGCGCCGGCCTCCGCCCGCAGCCGCTCGCGCAACTGGCGGTTGGCACCGACCCCGCCGGCGACCACGAGCGTCGTCAGCCCGCTTCCTTCGAGGGCGGCCATCGACTTGGCGACCAGCACGTCGACTACAGCGTCGACGAACGCGCGCGCGATGTCGGCACGCGCCTGCTCGCCGCCTTCGGCGGCCTTACGGGCCGCGGTCAGCACCGCGGTCTTCAGGCCGCTGAAACTGAAATTCAGGTCCCCGCTGTGCAGCATCGGGCGCGGAAAGCGCAGCGCGCCGGGCGTTCCGACCTCGGCCAGTCGCGATACCGCCGGCCCGCCGGGGTAGCCGAGCCCGAGTAGCTGCGCGGTCTTGTCGAAGGCTTCGCCGGCGGCGTCGTCCAGCGTTTCGCCGAGCAGTGCATATCGGCCGATGCCATCGACCCGCATCAGTTGCGTATGCCCTCCCGAGACCAACAGGGCCACGAACGGGAACGCCGGGGCTGGCTGCGTCAGCAGGGGCGACAGCAGATGCGCTTCGAGGTGATGGACGCCGACCACCGGAACGCGCAGCGCATAGGCGAGCGCGTGGCCGATGCCTGCGCCCACCAGCAAGGCGCCGGCGAGGCCAGGCCCCATCGTCACCGCGATCGCGTCGATGTCGCTGCGCTGCAGGCCCGCCCTGCGCAGGCAGTCGTCCAGCAGCGGCAGCACGCGCCGGATGTGGTCGCGCGACGCCAGCTCCGGCACCACGCCGCCGTAGGCGCGATGCATGT
>JAKANT010000249.1 GCA_021823635.1 Pseudomonadota bacterium | reverse complement strand
CGCGGGTTCGATCCCGGCCTGCCGCATCTGCACGTAGAGGGCCTCGAGCTGGGCTTCGACCGCGGCCAGCGCTGCGGCGTCCACGGGCGCGCCGTTGTCATCGACGATGCGTGCACCCAGCGACGCCGCCAGGCTTTCGGCCGTGGCGAACATCGTGCGCAGAGGTGCACTCGCCGCCGGCGCCAGCGGCACATCCAGTTCGAGTGCCAGACGTTCGCTCGCTGCGGACGCAAGCGTAAACAGCGCCGCCCCGTCGGCATCGCGGCGCTCCCAGCGTCCGGCGCCGGCGCTTATGAGCTGAGCGGCCGCGGCGGCGGCGGCGATGCGCGCGGGGTCGAACCCGCCCGCGGCGGCCTGAAGCGTCAGCCCGATTTGGACATCAAAGCGCGCACACGTGGCGGCCAGTGCGTCGGCGGCGGCGCACACCCCGCCCACGTCGGGCGCATCGAAATCGGCGTCCAGCGCCACCGCCAGCTGTTGCACCGCGGACAGGAAACGAGAGGCTTCGATCGCATCGAGCGCGACGCGCCGATTGGCCAGTTGGATCGCCACCAGCAATTCCGAATAGAAGCCGAAGCGGTCCGCATGCACCCACTGCTGCGTGCGAGCGTCCCAAGCGGCGACGAATACGGGCAGCGCGAACTTCTGCCGCTGCAAGGCGGCGACCGCCTCCATCACCGCCACGCCGTCCACCGCGTGCGCGCAGCGCAGCTCCAGCACCCAGTCGAGCAACGGATCTTCCACCCAACCGGCCGCCACCGCGGTCGGTGCGGTCGGTGCGGTCGGAGCCGTCGGCTGCGGTGGCGGTGTCGGCGAGCTCGGGGCGGTATCCAGATGCGGCTCGATACGCATCGCTTTGCCCGGCGGCGGCGTCGTTTCGAGCAAGGCGTCCGCTACACCGTCGCGCAGCGTCGATTCGAGCCGCTTGACCGCCTGCCGCTCCTGCCACTTGTTGTACGCGAACAGCAGCACCAGCACGACGGCCGCCAACAGCAGCAGCGCATAGTGCAGGTCGGTCATCGGTGCGCGTGCCGCCGCGTCACGCCGCTTCGGCCACCAGCTTCTGCGCCGCGCCGACGTCCACCGCGACGATGCGCGATACGCCCTGCTCCTGCATCGTGACGCCGATCAACTGCTCGGCCATTTCCATCGCCAGCTTGTTGTGCGTGATGAACAGGAACTGCGTGTTGTCGGTCATCGAGCGCACCAGGTCGCAGAAGCGTTCGGTGTTGGCATCGTCGAGCGGCGCATCGACCTCGTCGAGCAGACAGAACGGCGCCGGATTCAGCTTGAACAGCGCGAACACCAGCGCCGTGGCGGCGAGCGCTTTCTCGCCGCCCGACAGCAAGTGGATCGTGCTGTTGCGCTTGCCCGGCGGCTGCGCCATGACCTGCACGCCGGCATCGAGGATTTCTTCGCCGGTCATGATCAGCCGCGCCTCGCCGCCGCCGAACAGGCGCGGAAAGAGTTGGCCGAACTGCTCGTTGACGCGGTCGAACGTTTGCTGCAACAGCTCGCGCGTCTCGCGGTCGATGCGCCGGATCGCGTCCTCCAGCGTCGCGATCGCCGCCTTCAGATCCGTCGATTGCGCATCGAGGAAACCCTTGCGCTCGCGCGCCGCCTCGAGTTCCTGCAACGCCGCGAGGTTCCCCGGCCCCAGCTCGGCGATCTGCCCCGCCAGGCGGTTGATGTCGCTTTGCAACTGCCCGGCGCGAATGCCGTCGTCCAGCCGCGTCGCCAGCGCCGCCTCGTCGGCCTGCGCTTCGGCCAGCAGCTGCGCGAACTGCTCGACCGCAAGGCGGGCCGCTTGCTCTTTGAGCTGCAGCTCCGTGATGCGCTCCCGTTTGGGCTGCACCTCGCGCTCCAGCAGCAGCCGCTGCTCGTCGGCCGCCCGCACCTGCTGCGCGACCGCGTCGAGCCGGCTGCGCTGCTCGCGCAGCTTTTCCTCGGCGCGCGTGCGCTGCGCGAGCCACTGGTCGAGCCCGCCGCGCGTGGCGGAGTCGTCCAATTTGGCCGCCTCCAACTCCGCCGCCTCGATGTCGCGCGCCAGTTTTTCCGCATCCGCGCGCGCCACCTCGATCGCGTGCGCCACGTCGGCGGCACGTTGCCGTGCCGCCGCCAGCTCGAACTCCAGGCGCTGCCGTTCGCTGGCGAGTCGCTGCAGCTCCTCGCGCGCTTCGCGTTGCCGCGCATCCGCGGCCTCGTACGCCACCTGCGCGTCCTCCTGCGCCTGCTGGCGCGCCGCCAGCGCGCCGTCGGCCTCCTGGAAACGCGCCTCCAACTCGTCGCGCTGGCGACGCAGGTCGCCTTCCTGGGCGACGACCTCGGCCAGCTCGGCCTCGATCTGGCCCGCGCGGTGTTTGACGCGCTCGACCAATTCGCCCAGCCGTACCGCCTCCAGTTGCACGGCGTGCAGTTGCGAGCGCGTGCGCTCCAGCGCCTGCCGGCCGCTCTCCACCCGTTCCTGCGTGGCGCGCAGCCGGCTCTCTGCGCGCACCAATTCGTCGGCGGCCTGCTCGGCCAGCAGCTTCTGCGCGCGAGCCTCGCGCTCGAGATTCTCCAACTCGCGCCGCCGCGCCAGCAGTCCCGCCTTGCGATCATCCGCGGCGTAGAAGCGCACCGCATGACGCGACACGCGATGCCCGGCCGGCACCACGAACTCGCCGCCCGGCGGCAACTGCTCGCGCCGCGCCAACGCCTGGGCGAGGTCGTCGGCGACGAACAGGCCCGCCAGCCAGTCGCCCAGCACCGCGGCGAGCGCCGCGTCATGGCCGCGCACGCGCTCGGCCAAGGGCACCAGCCCGGCCGGCGCGGCCGGCTGGCGCGGCACCGCGCCCGCGGTCGAATAGAACGCCACCCGCGCGGGCGGCGCGTCGCCCGCCAAGCCGGCCAGCGTCTCGAGCCGTCCGACTTCGAGTGCCTGCACCCGCTCGCGCAGCACCGCTTCGAGCGCGGCCTCCCAACCGGGTTCGACCTGCAAGCGCCGGAACAAGCGCGGCAGCGCGTCGAGGCCCTGCTTGCGCAGCCAGGGATCGAGCTTCTCGTCGGCCTCGACGTTGGCCAGCAGTTCGCGCAGCGCCTGCGCCCGCGCTTCGATGCGCGCGGCCGCGTCGCTTTCGCGCGTGCGCGCCTCCAGCGCCGCCTGCCGCTCGCGCTGGCTCTGCGCAAGCGCGGCTTCGTCCTGCTGCAACCGCTCGGCGGCCGCGCTCGCCTCGGCTTGCAGCCGCTCGCTCTCGGCGCGCAGTTGTGCCAGCCGCGCCTCGTCCGGCGTGCCGAGCCGCTGGCGTTCCTGCTCGAGCCGCTCCCGCCGCTGCGCGGCCGCCGCCAGTTGCCGATCGAGCGCGCGGCTCTCCGCGCCAATCGATTCGATCGCCTGCTCGGCGAGCGCGGCGTCGGCGAGCGCCGCCGCCAGCGCGTCGCGCGCGGTGCGGTAGGCCTCCTCGAACTGCGGCAGCGTGGCCTGCTGCGCCGCATGTCGCTCGCCGGCGGCGTTCAGCTCGGCCGCCAGCGCTTCGATCCGCTGCGCCAGTTCCGCGGCCCGCTGCGCGAGACCGTCGGCCTCTTGCAGGCGGCGCGCGCGCGTCGCCGCCAGCGTGTCGCGCTGCGCCGCAAGCCGTGTGCGCGTCTCCACGATCAGCCGCAGTTCGGATTCGAGGCGACTGATCTCGGCGTTGATGCGCAAAACTTCACCCTGCGCAGCGTGCACCGCGTCGGCGGCGGCCAGATGCGCGGCGCGCGCTTCCTCGACCTGCCGCTCGACCGACCGCAGCTGCGCCAGGTGCTGCTCGAGCGCCGTCTGCTGGCGCTCGATTTCGCGCGCCACCTTCTCCTGCTCGGCGGCGGCGTCACGCTTGCGCGTCAGCCAGAGAAGTTGCTGGCTCTCGTCGTGTTGGCGCTTCAGTTCCTGGTATCGGCGCGCCACCTCGGCCTGCCGCTCGAGATGCTCGATCTGCGCACCCAGTTCGCGCTGAATGTCCTCCACCCGCGTCAGGTTGTCGCGCGTGTCGGCGAGGCGGTTCTCCGTCTCGCGCCGCCGCTCTTTGTATTTGGAGACGCCGGCCGCCTCTTCCAGGAACACGCGCAATTCTTCGGGCCGGGCCTCGATGATGCGCGTGATCATGCCTTGACCGATGATCGCGTAAGCGCGGGGCCCCAGCCCGGTGCCGAGGAACACGTCCTGCACGTCGCGCCGGCGCACGGTCTGGTTGTTGATGAAATAACTCGA
>JAKANT010000248.1 GCA_021823635.1 Pseudomonadota bacterium | reverse complement strand
CAAACGCAACTTCGACGACAGCGACACCCAGATCACCACCGGTGTCTACGAATGGCGTATCGCGCCGGAGGCGACGCTGCGCACGCAGCTCAGGCACGCGGACTACAAGCGCAGCTACTGGGCCAAGACGCCCAACCTGACCACCGCGCCCGATGCCAACGGCGGCGTCGGCGGCAACCAGACCCGCGGCAGCTGGTACCAGACCTCGACGCTGCAGTCCGATTTCAGCGCGCGCCGCATTTGGCTGGGCATGACGCACGAGCCGCTGGCCGGTATCGAGTACCTGTTCGAGGATGGTTACCGCAAGGCGCTGCAGAACTTCGGTACCACGGCGGCGCCCGATTACCGACCGTACGAGCTCGCGGTCGCGGGCAACCCGGTTGCGTTCAAAGGCAATTCATACGCGGTCTACGCGCAGGACACGGTCGAGTTCGTGCCGGGCTGGAAGGCGACGGTCGGTGCGCGGCGCGACGAACTGCGCTCCGAGTATCCGTTCAACACCACCTCGCCCAAGCTTTCCTACGGCGAATGGAGCTGGCGCGGCGCGCTGTCGTACTTTCCGGCCGAACAGACCCATTACTACGTCGCCTACACCGATTCGTTCAGCCCGACGGCCGATCTGTACCAACTGACGGTCAAGCCGCTGCCGCCGGAACGCAGCCAGGTCGTCGAGCTCGGCGCCAAATGGCTGTTCGCCAACGGCGACTGGACGCTGCGCGCGGCGCTTTACCGCGCAAACAAGGACTGGGAGCGCAGCACCGATCTGGAAGCCACGGCCGCGGTGCTGACCAAGAAGCGCCGCACCGACGGGCTGGAGCTCGAGCTGGCGGGCCGCATCACCGAGCACTGGGAGGTGTTCGCCGGCTTGGCGCTGATGGACGCGAAGATCCTGGAGGTCGCCGAGAACGTCAACGCCATCACCGGCGCGATCACCTATGCCAATCCGGACTACAAAGGCAAACGCCCGCGCAACACGCCGCCGTACACGTTCAACCTGTGGACGACGTATGCGCTGGGCGGAGGCTGGAAGGTGGGCGGCGGCATCGAGGCCAAGGGCGAGCGCTACGCCTACAACCCGAGCGGCAGCGGCCCGATCCCGACCTTGCCTGGCGGCACCGACTTCTACCCGAACCGCGCGCCGGCCTACGAGCGGGTCGACTTGATGCTCGAGTACGAACAGCCGCGCTACACGCTGCGGCTGAATGTCAAGAACGTGTTCGACGAGCTGTATTACGACGCCGTGTACGACAACGGCGGCTTCGCGGTGGCCGGCCCGCGCCGGCTGGCGATGTTGACCGCCATCGTCAAGCTGTGAACGCGGCGGCCCGCCGTCCGGCGGGCCGCCCGCTGCGGGGAGATCGAGATGCTACTGACGATCGACGGCGTGCTGACGCCGCAGGAACTGTCGACGGTGCGCGCGCTCCTGTCGCAGGCACGCTGGGCATCGGGCTCGGCCACCGCCGGTGTGCAGGCGGCCACCGTGAAGAACAACGAACAGGTCGAAGAGGGTTCGCCGCCGCTTGCGCAGGCGCGCGAGATCGTGTTGACGGCGCTCAACCGCAATGCGCTGTTCTTCTCCGCCGCGCTGCCGGCGCGTATCCTGCCGCCCTTTTTCAACCGCTACCGCGGCCAGACCAATCACTACGGCCCCCACGTGGATGGGGCGGTGCGGCGCGGCGGCGACGGCCGCTGGCTGCGCACCGACGTCTCGGCGACGCTTTTCCTGAGCGATCCGGCCAGTTACGACGGCGGCGAGCTGACGGTGCACGACACCTTCGGCGTCCACCGCGTGAAGCTCGCCGCCGGCGCGATGGTCGTCTATCCGTCTTCGTCGGTGCACGAGGTGGCGCCGGTGATGCGCGGCGAGCGCATCGCCTGCTTCATGTTCATCGAGAGCCTGGTGCGCGATCCGCTGGCGCGCCGTGTGCTGTTCGATCTGGACATGGCGCTCGTCGAGCTGCGCGCGCAACTGGGCGAGACGCCGCCGCTGGTGCGGCTCACCGGCGTCTATCACAACCTGCTGCGGCGCTGGGCGCAGGGATGAACGCGGCGCTTGCGTCGCTGCGGGCGGGCGCCGAGCGCCGGCTACCGGCGGCGGTATTGAACTACCTGGAGGGCGCGGCCGGCGATGGCCTGAGCGCGCGCGCGAACCGCGCCGCGTTCGATCGCATTCCGATCGTGCCGCGGCCGCTGGCGGCGGTGGCCGGTGGCGACACCCGCGTCACGCTGTTCGGCCGCACCTACCAGCACCCGCTGCTGCTCGCGCCGGTTGCGTACCAGCGACTGTTCCATCCGGACGGCGAATGCGCGGGCGCGCTGGCGGCGCAGGCGCAGGGCGGGGCGATGGTGGTAAGCACCCTCGCCAGCCTCCCGTGGAAGGAAATCCAGGCCGCGCACGACGGCGGCGCCTGGTTCCAGCTCTATTGGCAGGGGGGACGCGCGGCGACGAGCGAAGTGTTGGCGCGGGCGCGCGCCGACGGCTTCTCGGTGCTGGTCTTCACGGTCGATGCGCCGGTGAAAGAAGCGACGTTCGCGCTGCCGCCGGGCGTTGCTGCCGTGAATGTGCGAGAACAGGTCGCGCCGCCGACGGGCGCCAGCGCGGTGTTCGACGGCTGGATGGCGATCGCGCCGACCTGGGAGGATTTCGCCTGGCTGCGCGCGCGCTGGGACGGGCCTCTGATTCTTAAAGGCATCCTGCACCCGGACGATGCGCGGTGCGCGGTGGCGCTCGGCGCCGACGGCATCGTTGTCTCCAATCACGGCGGGCGGGTGCTGGACGGCGCCCCCGCCAGCCTCGATGCCTTGCCGGGAATCGTCGCTGCGGTGGGCGCGCGCGTTCCGGTGCTGCTCGACAGCGGCGTGCGCAGCGGCGCCGACGCCTTTCGCGCGCTGGCGCTCGGCGCAACCGCCGTGCTGATCGGCCGCCCCTATGTCTGGGGCCTGGCCAGCGACGGTGCCCGCGGTGTGGCGCAGGCAATCCGCATCCTGCGCGACGAACTGGAAATGACGATGGCACTGGCGGGTTGCCGCCGGTTGACCGACATCCACGCCGCCCCGGCTGCCGAGGACTTTACGCCGCCGCCAGTGTGAAGCGCGCCAGCGCCTGCTCCACACGGCGCGCTTCGCTTTGCAGCCGCTGTGCCGCGGCGGCGGCCTGCTCGACGAGCGCGGCGTTTTGCTGCGTGACGCTCTCCAATTGCACGATCGAATCGCCGATCTGGCGCACGCCGGCCGACTGCTCGCGGCTGGCGTGCGCTACCTGCGCGATCAGTTGCTCGACGTTCCGCACGTGTCCGACCAGCCGTGCGGTCGTCGTGCCCGCCGCTTCGATCTGCGCCTTGCCGCGCTGCACGGAGGCGACCGAACTCTCGATCAAGCGCTTGATTTCTTGCGCCGCCTGCGCGCTTTGCTGCGCCAGTCCGCGCACGGCCGCTGCCACCACCGCGAAGCCGCGCCCACGCTCGCCGGCGCGCGCCGCCTCGATGGCGGCGTTCAGCGACAGCAGGTTGGTCTGGAACGCAATGCCGTCGATGACCGACACGATTTCCGCGATGCGCCGGCTGCGCTCGGCGATTTCCTGGATCGTGCGTACCGCCTCGGAGGTGGCGCTTTCGGTCTCATGCGCCACGCTTGCAGCGCTGTCGGTGACGCGCTTGGCCTGGTCGGCGGCCTGCGCGTTGTTTTGAACGGTCGCGCTGAGTTGCTCGGCGGCAGCGGCTGTCTGCTGCACGCTGCCTGCCTGCGTTTCCGTGCGGCGCGAAAGGTCGAGGTTGCCAGCGGCGATCTCGGCAGCGGCCTGCGCGACCGTCTGCGCGCTGGCGCGGATTTCGGCGAAGGCGGCGGCCAGCGTGGCGACCGTGCGGTTCAGACTTTCGCATACGGACCCGATTTCATCGCTCGGCAACTGCCCTTGCACCGGAACGAGTTCGAGCCGCTGCAGCCTCTGCGCGAGCGTCTGCGCGACGTCGGCGGCTGCTCGCACGCGCCGGATGCCGATGGCACCGACCGCGGCGAGCGCGCCGAGTGCCAGCAAGGCTGCCGCTGCCAGGGCGGACTTGGTCGTGCGCCCCAGTCGCTCGCCGGCGGCCGCGCTGTCGGCGGCGATGTCCGACGCGGTCTGCGTGGCCGCGTCGAGCAGTTTTTTGATCGCCACGTATTGCGCGTTGCTGCGGGTGACGCCTGCCGCCGCCTCGTAATAGCGCTGCGCCTCGAGGTCGGCGATCAGCGGCTCA
>JAKANT010000247.1 GCA_021823635.1 Pseudomonadota bacterium | reverse complement strand
TGGTGATGCTGCTGCTGTGGCGCCATTCGTTCGACGCCTGCTGTCACGCCGCGATCGACCCACAGCGCTACGTCGAGGCCCACATCGACGCCACGCTGGCCGCACTGCGCGGCACCCCCACCACCACCCGCGCCCGCTCCGCTCGAGGCCGCAGACCATGAAACGTACCCTGTCGCTCGTCCTGTTGATCGCCTTGGCCGCCTTCGCGGCGGCCACCGCCGTCGCGCTGCGGCGCGCGCCGTCGCCACAGCCCGGCGCCGCGACCGCGCCGGCGGCCGTCGAACTGCTGTCGGCCGACCTGTGGACCGTGCAGCGCACACCGATCGAGCGCACGCTGCCGATCACCGGCACGCTGCGCGCCGCCAACCAGACGGTGGTCAAGACCAAGGTGGCAGGCGACCTGGTCCAGCTCGCGGTGCGCGAAGGCGAGGCAGTCGTCAAGGGTCAAGTGCTGGCGCGCATCGACCCGACCGAGTACGAATGGCGCGTCAAGCGCGAGCAAGCCGCGCTCGCCGCCGCGCAGGCGCAACTGGACATGGCGGCCAAGACGCGCGCCAACAATGCGCAGCTGGTCGCCAAAGGCTTCATCTCGCAGAACGCCTTCGACAGCGCGCAGTCGGGCTACGACGCGGCGCTCGCCAACCGCGATGCGGCGGCCGCGGCGCTCGAACTCGCCCGCAAGGCGCTCGCCGACACGGTGATCCGCGCGCCGATGGCCGGCACGGTGGCCGAGCGTTTCGCGCAGCCCGGCGAGAAGCTGCCGGTCGACGGCCGCATCCTGTCGCTGGTCGATCTTTCGTCGCTCGAGATCGAAGCGCCGGTGCCGGCCGACGACGTCGCCTCGGTACGCGTCGGGCAGCGCGTCGAATTCCGCCCCGAGGGCATGGAACGCGCGCTCGGCGGCCGCGTGGTGCGCATCAGCCCGGCCACCGCGAGCGGATCGCGCTCGGTGCTGGTGTACGTCGCCCTCGACCGGCCCGATCCGGCCCTGCGTGCCGGCATGTTCGGCCAGGGACGGCTGTGGCTGGCGCGCAGCGAGCCAGCGCTGGCGGTGCCGGCCGGCGCGGTGCGCGACGAAGGCGGCAAGAGTCAGGTGCTGGCGCTCGTCGATGGCAGGCTGGCGCGCGTGCACGTCGAGACCGGCGCGCGCGGCGCCGCGGCCGACGGCACCGAATTGATCGAAGTCCGCAGCGGCCTGGCCGAGGGTCAGCGGGTGGTACGCCAGTACGACGCGCGTCTGCCGACCGGCGGCATGGCGCGCGTGGTCGATCTTGCCGCGGCGCGCTGACCGGCCATGTGGTTCACGCGCGTTTCGATCGACAACCCGTGGCTGGCCACGATGGCGATGCTCGCCTTCGTCGTGCTGGGGGCGTTTTCCTATCAGCGGCTGCAGGTCGACCAGTTTCCGGACGTGACCTTTCCGGTGGTCGTGATCCAGACCGACTATCCGGGCGCGGCGCCTGAGTCGGTCGAAGCCGAGGTCACGCGCAAGATCGAGGAGGCGGTCAACACCGTCAGCGGTCTGCGGGCGCTGTCCTCGCGCACCTACTCCGGCACCTCGATCGTGGTGGCCGAGTTCGAACTGACGGTCGATCCGGTGCAGGCGGCGCAGGACGTGCGCGAGAAGGTGGCCGCCATTCGCGCCGGATTCCGCCGCGAAGTGAAGGAACCGAAGATCACGCGCTTCGACCCCGCGGATCGGCCGGTCCTGTCGCTGGCGCTCACCGGCACCGGCGGTCTCAGCCTGCGCGAGCTGACCACGCTCGCCGACCAGTTGGTTAAGAAGCGGCTGGAGAACGTGCGCGGCGTGGGCCAGGTCAACCTGGTCGGCGGGGTGAAGCGCGAGATCCAGATCCACCTGAACCCGGCGCAGCTCGAGGCGATGGCGATCGGCGTGGATCAGGTGATCAACGCGATCCGCGCCGAAAACCAGGAAGTCCCGTTGGGCAGCTTGCGTTCGGCGGAACAGGAACGCGTGGTGCAGATCCAGGCGCGCGCGCGCACGCCCGAGGATTTCAACCGCATCGTGGTGGCGCGACGCGGCGGCCTGCCGGTGTACCTGTCGCAGGTGGCCACCGTGATCGACGGCGAGCAGGAGCGCGAGTCGGTGGCGATGATCAACGACCGCGAGACGCTGGCGCTCGACATCCTGAAGGCGCAGGGCCAGAACACGATCGAAGTCGTCGACGGTGTCAAGCGCGCCGCGGCGGCACTGGCCGCCGAACTGCCGCCGGGCGTGACGCTCGAAGTCGTGAAAGACGCGTCGGTGCCGATCCGCACTGCCGTGACCAACGTCACGCGCACGATGCTGGAAGGCGCGGTGCTGACGGTGCTGATCGTGTTCCTGTTCCTCGGCAGCTGGCGCTCGACCGTGATCACCGGTCTCACCCTGCCGATCGCCACCATCGGCACGTTCCTCGTCATGTACATGTTCGGCTTCACGCTGAACATGCTGACGCTGATGGCGCTGTCGCTGTGCATCGGCCTGCTGATCGACGACGCGATCGTGGTGCGCGAAAACATCGTGCGCCACGGCGCGATGGGCAAAGGCCACCGCGAGGCGGCGCTGGTCGGCACGCAGGAAATCGGCCTGGCGGTGCTCGCCACCACGCTGTCGATCGTCGCCGTGTTCCTGCCGGTCGGCTTCATGGGCGGCATCATCGGCCGCTTCTTCCACCAGTTCGGCATCACGGTGGCAGCCGCGGTGCTGATCTCGATGTTCGTGTCGTTCACGCTCGATCCGATGCTGTCCTCGGTGTGGCCGGACCCGGCTATCCACGGCCAGCGCGGCGGAGGCTGGCTGGCGCGGCTGCTGGCGGGCTTCGAGCGCTTCACGGACCGGCTCGGCAACGCCTACCAATCGATGTTGCGCTGGTCGCTCGCGCATCGGCTGGCCACTCTGGCCATCGCGGCGGCGACCTTCTTCGGCAGCTTCCTTCTGGTGCCGCTGCTCGGCAGCGAGTTCGTGCCGCAGGCAGATTTCTCTGAGACGCAGGTCAACTTCCGCACGCCCGAGGGCACCTCGCTGGAAGCCACCGCGCGCAAGGCGCGGCAGGTGCAGGCCGCGCTGGCGGAGTTTCCGGAGGTGCTGTACACGTACACGACCATCAACACCGGCGCGGTGCAGGCCAAGAACGCAGCCACCGTGTACGTGAAGCTGAAACCGCGCGCCGAACGCTCGCGCAACCAGGCCGAGCTGACGCAGCCGATCCGCGAGCGGCTGGCGCGCATCGGCGGCATCGAGGTCACGCACGTCGGCGTGATGAATCCGGTCGCGCAACAGAAACTGCTGGTGATTTCGCTGCAGGGGCCGGACCTCAAGGAACTGGAGCGTTACAACGACTTGGCGTTGCGCGCGCTGGCGGGCATCCCGGGGCTGGTGGATCTCGACTCCAGCCTGCGTCCGGCGCGGCCGACGGTGGACCTGATCATCGACCGCGATGCCGCCGGCGATCTGGGACTGGGGGTGGAGCGCATCGGCACGGCGCTCCGCCCGCTGCTGGCCGGCGAGGCGGCCAGCACCTTCCGCGACGCCGACGACGAAAGCTACGACGTCACGGTGCGGCTGGCGCCAGCAGATCGCAACGCCAGTGCCGATCTGGAGCGCCTGAGCCTAACGTCGGCGGCGCTCAATGCGGACGGCACGCCGCGCCTGGTGCCGTTGCGCCAGGTGGTGCGGCTTGCGCCCGGCGTAGGGGCGTCGCAGATCAACCGCCGCGATCTGACGCGCGAAGTCGAGATCACCGCCAACGTGTACGGCCGCTCCGCCGGCCAGGTCAGCGACGACATCAAGCGCGTGCTGGGCGGCATCGACTGGAAGCCGGGCTACCGCTTCGTGATGGGCGGCTCCACCAAGGACATGGCGGAGAGCTTCGGCTACGCCGCGTCGGCCTTGCTGCTGGCGGTCGTGTTCATCTACATGATCCTGGCATCGCAGTTCAGGATCTTCCTGCAGCCGCTGGCGATCATGAGTTCGCTGCCGCTGACCTTGATCGGCGTGTTCCTGGCGCTGCTCGCGTTTCGCTCGACGCTCAACATCTTCTCGATCATCGGCTTCATCATGCTGATGGGGCTGGTGACCAAGAACGCGATCCTGCTGGTGGACTTCGCGCAGCAGGCGCGCAAGGGTTTCGAGGGCAACCCGCCGCTGCCGCGCGAGCAGGCGCTGCTGGCGGCGGCGCGCGTGCGGCTGCGACCGATCCTGATGACCACGCTGGCGATGGTGTTCGGCATGGTGCCGCTGGCGCTCGGCCTGAC
>JAKANT010000246.1 GCA_021823635.1 Pseudomonadota bacterium | reverse complement strand
CGTGGCAGTCCCACCCCGGCACATAGACGGCGTCGAAACCGGCGAACGAGCGCGACTTGACGACGATGTCTTTGAGGATCTTGTTGACCGCGGTGCCGAGGTGGATCTCGCTGTTCGCGTACGGCGGCCCGTCGTGCAGGATGAATTTGGGGCTGCCGGCGCGGGCCTTGCGGATCGCCGCGTACACCTTGCGTTCCTCCCAGCGCTTGACCCACTGCGGCTCGCGCTGCGGCAGGTCGCCGCGCATCGGAAACGGCGTCTCCGGCAAGTTGAGCGGGTATTTGCGCGTCGCCGGCTGGGCGGCGGGCTTCGGTTTGCGGTCGGCGTCGGCCATGGCTCGGTCCCCTCGGACTCTTCGAGTCTGGTTGCAGTCGGTCGGCTACGGCGCCAGCGCGCCGGCGAACAGCGCACGCGCGGCGGCGGCGTCGCTGCGTATCGCCGCGGTCAGCGCGTCGAGCGTGTCGAACTTCTCTTCGTCGCGCAGCTTGCGCAGGAACTCCACCCGCACCAGTCTGCCGTAGATCGAAGCGGCGAAATCGAACAGGTGCACTTCGAGCAGCCAGCGCCCGCTGTCGTCCACGGTCGGCCGCAAGCCGACGCTGGCCACACCGGGCAAAGGTTGCGGGCCGACGCCGTGCACGCGCACCGCGAACACGCCGTGCGCGGCGGGCCGCTTGTGCGCGATGCGCAGGTTCAGCGTCGGGTAGCCGATCGTGCGGCCCAGTTTGGCACCGTGCAGCACGCGCCCGGAGATCGCATAGGGGCGGCCGAGCAGTTGGGCGGCGCGCGCCAGATCGCCGGCGGCGAGCGCGGCGCGCACCGCGGAGCTGGAGACGCGCTCGGCGCCGTCGGTGACGGTGGCAAGTTGCGCAACCTCGTAGCCGCCGGAAGCGGCGTGGGCGCGCAGCAGTTCGATGTCGCCCGCGCGCCGGCAGCCGAAGCGGAAATCGTCGCCCACTGCCAGCCACCGAACGCGGCAGCCTTGCACGAGGTAACGGTCGATGAATTCCTCGGCGCCCACCGCCGCGAAGCGGCGGTTGAAGTGCTGCACGAACACGCGCTCGATGCCGAACGCGGCCAGCGCCTGCAGCTTGTCGCGCAGGTTGGAAATGCGCGGCGGTGCGGCCAGTGGCGCGAAGAACTCGCGCGGGTGCGGCTCGAACGTCATCACGGCGGGCACCAGACGGCGCGCGCGGGCCGCGGCCACCACTTGCGCCAGCAGCGCTTGATGGCCGCGATGCACGCCGTCGAAATTGCCGATCGTCAGCGCACACGCCTGACGGTCGCGCTCGGCGGGAATGCCGCGAAAGATCTTCATGCGCAGCGGTGCTCGAAGCAGGCGGCGATTATACGAACCGCTCGCGTGCAGCCCGTGCGGCCGCACTTAGAATCGACCCATGAAGAACATCGTCGTGTTGATCTCCGGCCGTGGCAGCAATTTGCGCGCACTGCTGGAGACGGAGCGTGCCGAGCGCTGGAGCGAATCGATCGGCGCCCGCATCGCGGCGGTGTTGTGCAACCGGCCCGATGCGGCCGGACTTGCTTACGCGCGCGACGCCGGCGTGCCGGCGCAGGTAATCGATCATCGCGACTTCGGTGATCGCCGCGCTTTCGACGCCGCGCTGGCGCAGGCCATCGACGTGCACGATCCGGCGCTCGTCGTGCTGGCCGGCTTCATGCGTGTGCTGACACGCGAGTTCGTCGCCCAATACGAGGGCAGGCTGATCAACATCCATCCCTCGCTGCTGCCGGCGTTCCCCGGTCTGGCGACGCACCGGCAGGCGCTCGACGCCGGCGTGCGTTTTCACGGGGCGACCGTGCACTTCGTCTCCGACCAGGTCGACGCCGGTCCGATCATCGGCCAGGCCGCGGTCATCGTGCGCCCTGGCGACGACGAGGCCTCGCTGGCGGCGCGCGTGCTGGCGGCCGAGCACGTCTTGCTGCCGCGCTGCGTTCGGCTGCTTCTGGACGGTGCCGTGCGGCTGCAACAAGGGCGCGTCGTCGTGCGCGAGGATGCGGCCCGGTTGCTGGCGTTCGTGGCCGAGTGATGCCGGTGCGCATCACCGGGCTTGTGGTCGATCATCTGGCGGCGCTGCTTGCGCGCGTGCTGCGCTTCGACGGCCCGGCCGACGCCGTCATGTCGCGCTACTTCAAGACCCACGCCAAGCTGGGCCAGCGCGATCGCGCGCTGATCGCCGAAGCGGCCTTTCACGCGCTGCGACACCTGGCCACGCTCAAGTGGGTGATGCAGCCGGCGCTGCCGGCGAGCGCGCCGCGCCTGGCGGCCCTCGTCACGTTGGCGCGTCAGCACGGCATCGCGGCGCTGGATTCGCGCGCGCTCGGCGGCGACGAGCGCGCGGTGCGCAACGCGCTGGCGCTGGACCTGGCGAGCGTGCCGGGCGCGGTGCGGGCTGAGGTGCCGCTGTGGTTGTTTCAGCGCATCACCGCGCAGTATCACGACGCCGAGGCGCTGCTCGCGGCGCTGGCCGAGCCGGCGCCGCTCGACTTGCGCGTCAACCGCCTGAAAGCGGAGCGCGACGCTGTGTTGGCGGAGCTACGAGCGACGCTTGCCGCCGAGCCGACGCCTTACTCGCCGGATGGCATTCGGTTGCGCGAGAAACCGGCGCTGACGCGCTGGCCGGTATACAAAGAGGGGCGCGTCGAGGTGCAGGACGAAGGCAGCCAGCTGATCGCTCGTCTGGTGGCGCCGAAGCGCGGTGAGATGGTGGTGGACTTTTGCGCCGGCGCCGGTGGCAAGACGCTCGCGCTCGGCAGTTTGATGCGCTCCACCGGACGGCTGTACGCGTTCGACGTCAACGCGAAGCGTCTATCCGGGCTCGGCCCGCGGCTGAAGCGCAGCGGACTGTCGAACGTGTTTCCGGCGGCCATCGCGGGCGAGAACGATGCGCGCGTCAGGCGGTTGGCGCACAAGATCGACCGCGTGCTGGTCGATGCGCCATGCTCCGGCAGCGGCACGTGGCGGCGCAACCCCGACCTGAAATGGCGCTTCGACGAGGACGAATTGGCGCGCGTCAACGCGACGCAGGCGAACCTGCTGCGCGCCGCGAGCCGATTGGTCAAGCCCGGGGGCCGGCTCGTGTATGCCACTTGCTCGCTGCTCGCGGTCGAGAATCAGGAGGTGGTCGAGGCCTTCCTGCGCGAAAACCCGGAATTCGAGGCTGTGCCTGTGGCGGAGGTGCTGCGTGGGCAGGGCGTTGCGATCGATCACGCCGAGCGTTTCGCGCCCTGGTTCGTCATGTTGCCCCATCTGCACCACACCGACGGGTTCTTCGCGGCGGTGCTACAGCGCCGCTGACCGGCCTGGGAAGCCGCGAGCAAGCGAGCAACTGGGGGACCTCACAGGCTCAAATTTTTTCTCTTGCACGCGGCATTGCATCGGTACAATGCGGCAGCGGCTTGCATCGGCGGGCCGCGTTCTTCGTTTTGGCCGGCTCTGCCGGCATGTTTGGAGTCTGCATGTACTTTTTCGAATTCATGGACGGTGGCCTGCTGGGCTTGAACTGGTGGCAACTGATCCTCGCCACGCTGGCGCTCACGCACGTAACGATCGCCTCGGTGACGATCTTCCTGCACCGCTCGCAGGCGCACCGGGCGCTGGACCTGCATCCGATCGCCAGCCATTTCTTCCGCTTCTGGCTGTGGCTGACGACGGGCATGGTGACGCGCGAGTGGGTGGCCGTGCACCGCAAACACCACGCGAAATGCGAGACGCCCGAGGATCCGCATAGCCCGCAGACGCGCGGCTTGAAGAAAGTCTTGTGGGAGGGCTCGGAGCTTTACATGGCGGAAGCCGCCAACGCAGAGACCATGGCGCGTTACAGCCACGGCACGCCGGATGACTGGCTGGAGCGCAACGTCTATTCGCGCTTCACTTGGCAAGGCGTGGGGATCATGCTCGGCATCGACTGGATCCTGTTCGGCTGGGCGGGGCTCGCGGTGTGGGGCGTGCAGATGATGTGGATCCCGTTCTTCGCCGCGGGCGTGATCAACGGCATCGGGCATTTCTGGGGGTACCGCAACTACGATTCCCCGGATGCGGCGACGAACATCGTTCCTTGGGGCATCCTGATCGGCGGCGAAGAGCTGCACAACAACCATCACACCTACCCGACCTCGGCCAAACTGTCGTCGAAGTGGTTCGAGTTCGATCTCGGCTGGGCCTACACCCGCGCGCTGGAGTCGGTGGGTCTGGCCTAGGTGCGGCGCGTCTCGCCGGTGCCGAAGGTGGCACGCCCGAAACCG
>JAKANT010000245.1 GCA_021823635.1 Pseudomonadota bacterium | reverse complement strand
GGATCAGCTTGCCGCCCCAGCGCTTCTTGACCCACTCGACGTCCTTCCACGATAGGCGCGGATCGAACTGCTGCGCCGTCCAGGCCGACAGCGAACTCATGTCCTGCACGCCCTGGACGTGCCCGACGATGTTGCCGAACTGGCGCCGGCGCGTGCCCAGCATCGCCAAGCACCAGCGCGGCTTGGTGGCGAGGTTGATCAGGTTGGCGAGCGTGGGCTTGGGCGGCGCCGAAAGTCCGTTCTTGATGTCCTTGTGCCGCTGGCCGAGCACTTGAAGATCGAGCGTCAGCATCAGCGCCGAGCAGCGCGCGGCGCGCGCGCGCTCGATCAGACGCTCGATGAAAGCGCGGTCGCGCATCACGTACAGCTGAAACCAAAACGGGCGCGTGGTCGCGGCGGCCACGTCCTCGATCGAGCAGATGCTCATCGTCGAGAGCGTGAACGGCACGCCGAATTTCTCCGCCGCGCGCGCGGCGAGGATCTCGCCGTCGGCGTGCTGCATGCCGGTCAGGCCGGTCGGCGCCAGCGCCACCGGCATCGCCACCGGCTCGCCGATCATCGTCGTGGCGAGCGAACGCTTCTCGATGTCCACCGCGACCCGTTGCCGCAGCAGGTATTTGCCGAACGCCGTCTCGTTGGCGCGGTAGGTGCTTTCGGTCCACGAGCCCGAATCGGCGTAGTCGTAGAACATGCGCGGCACGCGCTTTTTCGCCAGCCGTCGCAGGTCTTCCACGCAGGTGATGACCGGCATGTGTCTGATCTCCCCCGTCGTCGTTGCGCCCAAGCGTAGCAAGGGCGCCACCGCGCTTGCCGCGTGCCGGCGGCTGCGGCACAGTCTCGCGCCGTTGCGCTGGCACAAGACACGGGGTCGGGAGACAGAAGGCAATGCAGTGGCTGCATCAACTGGCCGGTCTGGCGGCGCTGCTGGCGCTGGCCTGGGTCTTTTCCGAAAACCGCCGCGCGATCGCCTGGCGGCCGGTGATCGCGGGGCTGCTGCTGGCGTTCGCCTTGGCGGTGGCGCTGCTGAAGCTGCCGCCGCTGGCACGGCTACTCGACGCCGCCAACGACGCGGCCAATGCGCTGGCGCGCGCCACCGAAGTCGGCACGTCGTTCGTGTTCGGCTACCTGGGCGGCGCGCCGCTGCCGTTCGCCGAGACCGTTCCAGGGTCGAGCTTCGTGCTCGCCACGCGCGCGCTGCCGCTGGTGCTGGTGGTCGCCGCCCTGTCCGCCCTGCTCTTTCACTGGCGCATCTTGCCGGCGATCGTGCGCGGCTTCGCCTGGGTGCTGGCGCGCACGGTCGGCATCGGCGGCGCGGTCGGCGTGTCGGCCGCGGCCAATGTGTTCGTCGGCATGGTCGAGGCGCCGCTGGTCGTCAAGCCCTATCTGGCGCGCATGTCGCGTGCCGAGCTTTTCATCGTGATGAACTGCGGCATGGCCACGATCGCCGGCACCGTGCTGGTGTTGTACGCGACGCTGCTCGCGCCCACGGTGCCGGGGGCGCTGGCGCATCTGCTGGTCGCCTCGTTCGTCGCCACACCGGTGGCGATCGCGGTGGCCGCGCTGCTGGTGCCGGGGCCGCTCGCCGACGATGCGCGCGTCGAGCTGCCGCGCGAGGACCCGAACAGCATCGCCGCCATCACGCGCGGCACGCAGGAGGGGCTGCAACTGCTGTTGAACATCGTCGCGCTGCTGATCGTGTTCGTCGCGCTGGTGGCGCTCGTCAACGCGCTGCTTGCCGCGCTGCCTTCGGTCGCGGGCGCGCCGCTAACGCTGGAGCGCATCTTCGGCTGGCTGTTCGCGCCGCTCGCATGGGCGATCGGCGTGCCGTGGAGCGAAGCGGCTGCCGCCGGCAGCCTGCTCGGGAAAAAGACCGTGCTGAACGAATTCCTGGCTTATCTCGACCTGGCGCGGCTGCCCGCCGACGAACTCGCGCCGCGCAGCCGGCTGCTGCTCACCTATGCACTGTGCGGCTTCGCCAACTTCGGCAGCCTCGGCATCCTGCTCGGCGGGCTGGGTCCGCTGCTGCCGCAAGAGCGGCGCGGCGAACTGGCGCAGCTCGGGCTGAAGTCGATCCCGGCCGGGCTGCTGGCCACCTGCATCACCGCGGCGCTGGTCGGACTCGTGCTTTGAGGCGCGCGCAACGCGCCACTGCATAGAATGCGGGCCTTTACCTGACGTTGCCGCCTGCGATGCGCCAATACGAAGACTTCATGCGCCACGTGTTCGAACACGGGGTCGCCAAAACCGACCGCACCGGCACCGGCACGCGCTCGGTGTTCGGCTACCAGATGCGGTTTGCGCTCGCCGAGGGCTTTCCGCTGGTCACGACCAAGAAGCTGCACGTCCGGTCGATCGTCTACGAGCTGCTGTGGTTCCTGCGCGGCGATTCGAACGTGCGCTACCTGCGCGAACACGGCGTCACGATCTGGGATGAGTGGGCGCGCGCCGACGGCGAGCTCGGCCCGATTTACGGTGTGCAATGGCGCTCGTGGCCCACACCGGACGGCGGCCACATCGACCAGATCGGCCAGGTGCTGCGCGAGATCAAGGCCAACCCGGATTCGCGGCGGCTGATCGTCTCCGCCTGGAACGTCGCCGACATTCCCAAGATGGCGCTGCCGCCGTGCCATCTGCTGTTCCAGTTCTACGTCGCCGAAGGCCGGCTCTCGTGCCTGCTCTACCAGAGGAGCTGCGACGTCTTTCTCGGCGTGCCGTTTAACATCGCCTCCTATGCGCTGCTCACGCACATGGTGGCGCAGCAGTGCGATCTGGACGTCGGCGACTTCGTTTGGACCGGCGGCGACTGCCACATCTACGCCAATCACTTCGAGCAGGTAAAGCTTCAGCTCTCGCGCACCCCCCGCCCGTATCCGCGGCTGAAGATCCTGCGCCGCCCGCCGTCGCTGTTCGACTACCGCTTCGAGGACTTCGTCTTCGAAGGCTACGACCCGCACCCGCACATCCCGGCGCCGGTGGCGGTCTGAGCGGCACCACAGGCTCGTACGCCGCATCCTCTCCCTACCTCGTCCCGCGCCCGCATGCGCATCAGCTTGATCGCCGCCGTCGCCCGAAATGGCGTGATCGGCCGCGACGGCCGCATCCCGTGGCACATCCCGGGCGACCTGCCGCGCTTCAAGCGCATCACGATGGGGCATCCGGTCATCATGGGCCGCCGAACGTGGCAATCGCTCGGCCGCCCGCTGCCGGGCCGCCGCAACATCGTGGTGTCGCGCACACCCGGGTACAAGGCCGAGGGCGCCGAGGTTTTCCGCAGCCTCGATGAAGCGTTCGCCGCCTGCGCCGGCGCGGCCGAGGTGTTCGTGATCGGCGGCACCGAGGTCTACCGCGAAGCGCTGGCGCGCGCCGACCGCCTGCTGCTGACCGAAATCGACGCCGACATCGAAGGCGACGCCACCTTCCCCGCCTTCGATCGTGCCGCGTGGCGCGAGACCGCGCGCGAGCCGCACGCAGCCGGCACCGGCACGCTGTTTCCGTACGCCTACGTCACGTACGAGCGGCGCTGAAGCTTCAGCTCCGCAGCTGCCACAGCCGCACGAGCTTGAGCGCCAGCACCGCGGCCGGCGCGAGGTGCCAGAGCAGGTCGAAGATATCAAGCGGCCGCGTCAGGCTGCCCTGCGCCAGCATGCGCACCTTTTCCACCAGGTGCGGCTCGGGGTAGATCGGCGCCAGCGCCATCCACACCGCCACCAGCGCGATCAGCCACAGCGGAATCGGGTCGAGCCAGGACATGGCGGCATTGTCGCAGTGCACGGCCGCCCCGGGAGCCGGCTATGAGCGCGGTCACCGGCGACCCGCGCCGCCCAAATACAAGAAATGTTCGACCGACTGCGCATCGGCAGCGTGGAGGAAACCACGGGAATCGGCGCGCATGCGGCCGGCGTCGAAGCCCCTCGGCTGGAGGTCGAACTTCCGCTCCAGGCCCCAGCGCCGCTTGCGGACTCGGTCCCTGAAGTGGCACACGAGCGCAGCGAAGTGTCGGCCGGTTTACGCCATCCCCCCGGTCTCGTGTCCGGCTGCGGAAACGCCGAGCCGCCGTGAACAGTCATCGCGGCCCGGCCCGAACGCCAGCCCGTCAACCAGCCGGCCGCCATTGACGCCGCATTGCGGCTCGCGCCCGCGAGGTGAGGGAAAGCGGCCCGCAGTCGGCGTGACACACGCCGCACCGCCGCCGCGCGCCCCTCGCGATGGCCTGACTCTCGTTGGGAGCTCCAGATGCAAACGCTGAGCGGCATATCCGAGTCGGTCTCGGCACTG
>JAKANT010000244.1 GCA_021823635.1 Pseudomonadota bacterium | reverse complement strand
GCCGGCGCTGGCCCGAATCGGCATGCTGCCGCGCCTGGCCGGACCGATCGCCGGCTTTCGCGACGAAGGCGTGCGGCGCATCTTGCGGCTGATGCTGCCGGCGGTGTTCGCGGTGTCGGTGGCGCAACTGTCGCTCATCATCAACACCAACATCGCGTCGCGTCTGGCGACCGGCAGCGTCACTTGGCTGGCGTTCGCAGACCGTCTGATGGAGTTTCCGACCGCGCTGCTCGGGGTGGCGCTGGGCACGGTGCTGCTGCCGAATCTGTCGGCGGCGTTTGCCGAACATCGCGCCGACGACTACAGCCGTCAGCTCGACTGGGGATTGCGCCTGACGCTGCTTTTGGCCGCCCCCGCCGCGCTCGGGCTCGGGTTGCTCGCCGAGGCGCTGATCGCGGTGTTGTTCGAAGGCGGCAAGTTCACCTGGTTCGACGTGCAGCAGACCGCACGCGCCGTAATCGGTTATGCGATCGGCTTGATCGGGCTGATCGCGGTCAAGATCCTGGCGCCCGGTTTCTATGCGCGGCAGGACGTGAAAACGCCGGTGCGCATCGCGATCGGCGTGCTCCTCGCCACGCAGCTCGGCAACCTGGTGCTGGTGCCGTGGCTTGCGCACGCGGGCCTGGCGGTTTCGGTCGGATTGGGCGCGTGTGCGAACGCGCTGCTGCTTTACCGCGGCCTGCGGCGCGCGGGGCTATACCAGCCGCAGCCGGGCTGGGCCGGCTTCCTGCTGCGGCTGGCGCTGGCGCTGGCGTTGCTTGCGGCGACACTGGTCGCCGCCAACGCGCTGATCGACTGGCGGGCGCTGGCAACGGCGTGGGCGCTGCGCGCGGCGCTGCTGGCGGCGGCGATCGCCGCCGCGATGGCCGTCTACTTCGGCACGCTGTTGGCGCTCGGCTTCCGGCCGCGCGACTTCACGCTGCGCGGCTGAGCGCGTCGAGCCGCGCCAGCATCGCTTCGGCGCTGCTCACTTCGAACTTGCCCGGCTCTTCGACGGCGAGCGCTTTGACCACGCCGTCTTCGACCAGCATCGCGTAGCGCTGGCTGCGGATGCCCATGCCGCGCGCGGTCAGATCGAGCTCCAGACCGAGTTTCTTGGTGTACTCGGCCGAGCCGTCGGCCATCATGCGGATCTTGCCGGTCGCTTTCTCGTCGCGGCCCCAGGCGCCCATCACGAACGCGTCGTTGACCGACAGGCACCAGATCTCGTCCACGCCCCTGGCCTTGAACGCGTCGTAATGCTGCAAATAGCCCGGCACGTGTTTGGCCGAGCAGGTCGGCGTGTACGCGCCGGGTAGGCCGAACACGACGATGCGCTTGCCCTTCACGAGGTCTGCGACCTGAAACGTGTTCGGGCCGACCGGGCAGCCTGCGGTCTCGACCTCGATGTACTCCTGCAGCGTGCCCTCCGGCAGCCGCTCACCGACCTTGATCGCCATACGTCAGTTCTCCTATTTGGGTTGCATGCGGATCGCGCCGTCCAGGCGGATCGTCTCGCCGTTCAACATGGCATTTTCGAGGATGGCCTTGACCAGGTGGGCGTACTCGGCAGGCCGCCCCAGTCGCGGTGGAAACGGCACCTGCGCCGCCAGCGACTGCTGCACCTCGGCCGGCAGGCCGAGCATCATCGGCGTCTCGAACAGGCCGGGCGCGATCGTCAGCACGCGGATGCCATTGCGCGCCAGGTCGCGCGCGATCGGCAGCGTCATGCCGACCACGCCGCCCTTGGACGCCGAGTACGCCGCCTGCCCGATCTGGCCGTCGAACGCCGCCACCGACGCGGTGTTGACGATCACGCCGCGCTCGCCTTCGGCGTTCGGTGGCAGCTTGGCCATCGCGTCGGCGGCGAGCCGAATCATGTTGAACGTACCGATCAGGTTGACGTTGATCACGCGCACGAACGAGTCGAGCTTGTGCGGCCCGTCCTTGCCGATCGTCTTCTCGCCGATGCCGATCCCGGCGCAGTTGATCAGACCGCGCAGCGGGCCGAGCGACGTTGCCGCCTCCACCGCGGCCTTGCCGTCGGCTTCGCTGGTGACGTCGCACTTGACGAAGCGCGCCTGCATGCCTAATTCGCGCGCCAGCGCTTCGCCCTTGTCCGCTTGCACGTCGGCGATCACGACCTTGCCGCCGGCGGCGGCCAGCATGCGCGTGGTGGCGCCACCCAGCCCCGACGCGCCGCCGGTCACGATGAATGCGTTGCCCTGGATTTCCATCCGTTCATCCTCCGCTCGAGTTGCGAGGGCGGAGGATACTGCGGTTGGCGCGCGCGACCGATCCAACGGCGCGCGTGGCTTCAGATTGCGCCGCGCACGTCGCGGTCGCTGCCAAAGCCGGTGCGAAAGCGCGCTCACCGCACCGGCGGGGCGCCGCATCGGAATGGGGGCAGCGTAGGTCGGCGGACCGGTTCGCCGATGGCTGCGGGACGGTGCCGGCTGACGGGGCGCCCGCGTCCGTCGGCGCCGCGGCTTTTCCTAGCGCAGCCCCGCCCGCGGGCGCGCGCCGTCGCTGTGCGCCTGCGACGGCGGCGATGCGGCGCCGTGCGCCGAGGCCGCAGCGGCATCGCGCCGCGCCGGTTCGCCGCTCAGAAACACCGCGATGCCGATCGCGAACAGGGCGATCAGCACCGCGATCGAGACCGCCAGCACGGCGGCGATTCCGGAATCGGTGCTGTCGTCGCCGTGCATGGCCGTGGCAATTAGCGCGCGCGATCAACGCGAAGCCGCTGCGCTCGCGGTCACCGCCGGGGGCGCTTCGAGCGCGGCCTTGGCCGGCTTGCCGCCGTGGAGGGCGGCAATGATCGGCACGATCAGCAAGGCCACGATGTTGATGATCTTGATCAGTGGGTTGACCGCCGGTCCGGCAGTGTCCTTGTACGGATCGCCGACCGTGTCGCCGGTCACGGCCGCCTTGTGTGCGTCCGAGCCCTTGCCGCCATGGTGACCTTCCTCGATGTACTTCTTCGCGTTGTCCCAGGCGCCGCCGCCGGTGGTCATCGAGATGGCGACGAACAGCCCGGTGACGATGGTGCCCATCAACACGCCGCCCAGCGCTTCGGGGCCGAGGATCACGCCCACCAGGATCGGCACCAGCACCGGCAGCAGCGACGGAATCATCATCTCCTTGATCGCCGCCGTGGTCAGCATGTCCACCGCCTTGCTGTAGTCGGGCTTGGCGGTGCGTTCCATGATCCCTTTGATTTCGCGGAACTGCCGCCGCACTTCCTCGACCACGCTGCCGGCGGCGCGGCCGACCGCTTCCATCGCCATCGCGCCGAACAGGTAAGGGATCAGCCCGCCGATGAACAGGCCGATGATCACCTTGTGGTTGGACAGGTCGAACGCGGCCTTGATGCCTTCCTGCTCCAGGCCGCCGGTGTAATCGGCGAACAGCACCAGCGCCGCCAGCCCGGCGGAGCCGATCGCGTAGCCCTTGGTCACCGCCTTGGTCGTGTTGCCGACCGCGTCGAGCGGATCGGTGATCGCGCGCACTTCTTTCGGCAGTTCGGCCATCTCGGCGATGCCGCCGGCGTTGTCGGTGATCGGGCCGTAGGCGTCGAGCGCGACGATGATGCCGGTCATCGACAGCATCGCGGTGGCCGCCACCGCGATGCCGTACAGGCCGGCGAGGTTGTACGAGGCCAGGATGGCGGCGCAGATCACGATCAGCGGCCATGCGCACGCCTTCATCGAAACCGCGATGCCGGCGATGATGTTGGTCGCGTGGCCGGTGGTGGACGCCTGCGCCACATACCGCACCGGGTTGAACTGCGTGCCGGTGTAGTACTCGGTGATGTAGACCAGCGCGCCGGTCAGCGCCAGGCCGACCACCGCCGACAGGTACAGCTTGAACACCGTGGTGCCGCCGGCGGCGGCGACCGAACCCAGCAGCCAGTCGGTGACCGGATAAAACAGCACCAGCGCCAGCACGCCGGCGACGATCAGGCCGCGGTACAGCGCGTTCATGATCTTCGCGCCCTCGCTGGCCTTGACGAAGAAGCAGCCGATGATGGAGGCGACGATCGACGCGCCCGAGATCGCCAGCGGATAGACGATGCCGGCGTCGCTGCCCTTGAAGGTGAGCGCGCCCACCAGCATCGTCGCCACCACCGTGACCGCGAAGGTCTCGAACAGGTCGGCCGCCATGCCGGCGCAGTCGCCGACGTTGTCGCCGACGTTGTCGGCGATCACCGCCGGGTTGCGCGGATCGTCCTCAGGAATGCCGGCCTCGACCTTGCCGACCAGGTCGGCGCCGACGTCCGCGCCTTTGGTGAAGATGCCGCCGCCCAGA
>JAKANT010000243.1 GCA_021823635.1 Pseudomonadota bacterium | reverse complement strand
AGTACGTGGCCAGGGCGAACGCCGGCGGCATCGAGCGGGTTCTGCTGTAGCCGCGGTTGACCAAGCGACTTGGCTAACCCGATAATCGTCGCCGCCGCGCACCGCCAAGGCGATTGCTATGACGCGTACGGTCAACATTCACGAAGCGAAGACGCAGTTGTCGAAACTGATCGACGCCGCGCTCAAGGGCGAGCGGATCGTAATCGCCAAGGCCGGCAATCCGCTGGTCACGCTCACTGCGCTCAAGAGGCCGAAACGGATCCTCGGGCTGGCCAAGGGCCGCGGAAAGGTGACCGACGAGTTTTTCCAGCCCTTGCCGGCGGACGTCATCGAAGCGTTCGAAGATTCGCGTTGAAGCTGCTGCTCGACACGCACGCGCTGCTGTGGGCGCTGCTCGACGACGAGCGCTTGACCGCATCGGCCCGGCGCGCGATCGAACGCGCCGATGCGGTCTTCGTCAGCGCGGCGTCGATCTGGGAGATCGCGCTCAAACAACGGCTCGGCAAGCTGCCGCATCTGCACATCGGCGCGGGCGAGATCCCGCAGCTCGTGATCGACAGCCGGTTCAGCGAACTGCCGGTGACGCTGGTACATGCGGCCCGGGTGGCCGAGTTGCCGCAGCACCACCGCGACCCGTTCGATCATCTGCTAATCGCGCAGGCGCTCGCGGAACGATTGACGCTTCTTACCGCCGATCCGCTGTTGGCGCGCTATCCGGTCAAGACCCACTGGTGAGGACGGATGACCGCTGAGCCGAAAGCGCCGGCGTGCGAGCTTTGCTTCGCCGATGGCGGTTCGCTCGTCGTCCGCAACGAGTTGCTGCGCGTCGTGCTGGTGGACGATCCCGACTATCCCGGCTATGCGCGCGTGATCGTCAACGCGCACGTCAAGGAGATGACCAATCTGGACGCGCCGGCGCTGGCGCGCGTGATGGCGGCGGTGTACGCGGTCGAGGACGCGCTGCGTGCGGTGCTCGCGCCCGACAAGGTCAACCTCGCCAGTTTCGGCAACCTGGTGCCGCACCTGCACTGGCACGTCATCCCGCGCTTTGTCGACGACGCCCACTTCCCGCAGCCGATCTGGGGCGTGCGCCAGCGCGAGCCCGCTGCGGAGAAGCTCGCCGCGCGTCGCGCGCGGCTGGCGCAGTTGGCGGAAGCGATCCGCGTGCGGCTGGCCGCCGCGGCCGCCTGAGCGCGCGCTCAACGCGCCGCGCGCACGATGTCGTCGATCGCGCCGCGCTTGAACGCCGCGACGATGCGGTCGGCGAGCAAACCCGCCGTACGCGCCTCGTCGTCGTCCAAGTCGGTCTGCGCCAGTAGCCATTCCTGCGCGTCGGCCAGGCAGGCCGCATCGCCGTCGCATCGGATGGCGGGCGCGCCGCGGGCGGGGCCGCAGGGGTTGCCGAGGCGGCAGTTCGCCAGATCCAGCGCCACCGCGCGCGCGTCGATGCGGCCAGGATCCGCGCCGGCCTCCGGCGGCACGCCGGCGATCACGGCCTGGTGCCGCGCCATGGCCAACAGCACGCGCGCTTCGTCGTAGGCGAAAGGGTCGCCGGAGGCGAGCGCGCGCGCCACCAGCGCCACCGTTTCGGCCGGCGCGCGCGGCGCGAGGGTCTCCGCGGCCGCGGCCATCGCTGCCGCCGCATGACCGGCGGCCGCGGCCTCCTGCAACAGTCGCAGCGGTTCGTCCCGCGGCACCGGCTCGCGCGCGAAGCCGCGGCAGCCCTCCTCGCCCGCGGCCAGCCGCCGGTCGCGCGCGCCGTACATCGCCGGCGCAGCGACGCGCAGGCCGTCGGCGTGCAGCGGCGCACACTCGCGCGCGACGCGAAACGCCAGATAACGCGCGTCGGCGTCGGCGCGCGCGCGCAACTGCCGGTACAGCGCCAGACGGTCACGCGCCGACGCATAGGCGGCGCGCGCATCGCTGCCGGCGGCGGTCTCGCCGGTTGCCGGCGCGCCCTCGCCGAACGGAAGCGCCAGCGCCGGGTCGACGATCGGAGCGCTGCGCGTCGCCGGTGACGGCGGCGCCGGCGGCGCGGCCGGCGGTCGACGCGCGAAATGCACGATCAGAAAGACCGCTGCGGCGGCGAGCGCCAGCGCCGATCCCCACCGAACGCCGCGCGGCGGGGCGGCGGCGAGCCTTCTAAGCAGCGCACGCCTGGAAGCGGGTCGCATTGAACTCCTGTGCCAACGCACGCAGCGTCTCGACCAGTGCGGCATCGGCCGGCCGCAGCACGAAGCGCGTCAGTGCGACCGACGACGGCTTGTCGGCCACGCGCACGCCCTTCACGCCGCGCCGCTCGAGATCCGCGGCGTGGCGTTTGGCCAGCTCCGGGTCCTTGAACGAGCCGAGCGCGATGCCGAAGCGCAGCGGCGAGTCGTCGGCGATCACGAGCAGGTCCTTGACGCCGAGTTTGCGCATCTCGGCGGCCGCGCGATCGACGTCGGCGCGCGTCTTGAACGGCGGCACGTACACCATGTACCACCCGGGCGCATCGACGGTGCGCGCGGTCAGCCGTTCGCCGAACGCCAGCGCTTCGAGCCGCTGGCGCACGCGCGGCGCGTTCTCGAGGGTGAAATCGCCGAACTCCAAGCACGCGGCGCTCGCCAGTTCGTTGCCGGCCGCGGCGGCGCTCGCTTCGCGCCGCGTCTCGCGCGCCTTGTCGCGCAGCGTTTTCAGTTCGTCCGGTGTGAGCACGCGGATACGCTCCGGCTCGATCTGCCGCGCCACGCGCTCGGGTTCGCGTCCACTCTCGGGCAGGCGGCCGAATACGCCCTGCTGCCACGCGAACAGCAGTACGTTGGCGAGCGCAAGCAACAGGAAAGCGAGTTTCATCGGCTTTCGGCGGGATCGCCGACCTCGCTATGGGCGCGCAGCGCCACGCCGCGCAGCACCAGATTATCTTCGATCGCCACGCCGGACACCGCGCCTTCATCGCCACCGAGCAGGCGCGCGCTGAGCGCGGCGAGCAGGCTGCGCGCGCGGCCGCCCGCCAGCAGCAGCCGCGGGCGTGGCCGCTTGTCGGCGGCCAGTTCGGCGGCGAACTCGCGCGCCACGCGCTCCACCAGCCCTGCCTGCGCGTGGAAGACACCGGTGACGATCGCGTCTTCGGTGTTGTCCGGGTGCGGCGCCACGCGGCCGTCGATCACGTAGCGCACGTCGGGCAGACGCGCGGTGCCGCGCGCCAGGCTTTCGTGCATCAGGTCGAAGCCGGGCGCGATCACGCCGCCGAGGAAGACCGCCGCCGCGCCGGGTTCGGCGCGCACGCAGTCGACCGTGGTCGCGGTGCCGCTGGAGGCGACCACCAGCGATTCGCCCGGGTACTTGGCGCAGGCGGCGATCAGCGCATGCCAGCGGTCGGCGCCGAGCTGTTCGGGCTGGCGGTAGGCGTTGATCAGCGCCAGCCCGTAGCCCGGTCCGCGGCCGGCGAAGTGCGGCTGCGACTTCAGCCACGTCACCTCGATGCCGGCCGCTTCGCGCGCCGCCTGTTCGATCGCTTCCATCGTCGCGTGATCGGCCACGCTGGCGCCGAAGGCGCGCCTGGCGCGCGGCACGCGCCACGCGGCGGCCAGCCGCTGTGCCAGCGGCTGGGCATTGGCGCGCAGCTCGATGCCGGTGCCGACGAAGCGGTTGCCGTGCGCATCGCTGTGCGCCCATTTGACGGCGGTGTTGCCGACGTCGAGCAGCAGCCAGGCCATGCGTCAGCGCGGCGGCGCGGCGGTGGTGCGCAACGAGATCTCGCCGCTGGCAAACGCGCGCGTGCCGGACGCGGTCTCGATCAGCAAGCGGCCGCCGGCGTCGATGTCGACCGCCACGCCGGCGGCGATCACGTCGTCCTGCTCGGTCAGCTCGACGTCGCGTCCGAGCAAAGCGAAGCGCGCCAGATAGCGCGCGCGAAACGGTGCGAAACCGTGGGCGCAGAACTGATCGAGCGCGTCGAGCACCGCGCGCGCGATGCGGCCGATCAGGCGCTCGCGCGCGGCGACCAGCGCCTCGATCGCGACGAACTCGCCGAGCGCCGCCGCCGGACGCCCGATCGCAGCGCGCGTGGCGGCGTCCAGCCACAGATTGATGCCGATGCCGACGACCAGCGTGCGCGCCCCTTCCGCATCCAGTGCGACCTCGCACAGTACGCCCCCCAGCTTGCGGCCGCCCGCGAGCAGATCGTTTGGCCATTTCAGCTGGATCGGCGTGATGTCGGCCAGCACTTCGGCGGCCGCCAGACCGCAGACGAGCGTGGCCGCGCTGTCTCCGGCGCGCCGGCCTTCGTGGGCGCGCGCCAGCGAGAAC
>JAKANT010000242.1 GCA_021823635.1 Pseudomonadota bacterium | reverse complement strand
TTGTGGCTCGATCAGGCGGGCGTGCGTCACCTGCGGCTCGATCACGCCCATGCCGACTTTGGCAACACGCCGCGCGCCCTCGGTGCATTACTGGCCGTGAGCGAGGGTTTCGATGCGGTGGCGTTCCTCGACGCCGACAACTGGCTCGAACCCGACCACGTCGCCGCCTGCGTCGGCGCCGCCGTCGACGCAGGGCGCCCCGACTATGTGATCGCGCGGCGGCGCTTCGTACGCATCGACGGCTCGGTGCTGCCGGTGGCGTCCAGCGAGGACGAGCACGGACACGTCGATACGAGCTGCCTCTTTTTGCTGCGCGGCGCGTTTCACACGATCGCGCGCTGGGCCACCATGCCGCGGCCGCTGGCCTGCATCGGCGACCGCATCTACGTGGCGACGCTGCGCGCCGAAGCGCTGCGCTCGCGCCGGCTCGATCGCACCACCGTCAACTACCTGTGCACCTGGGCCTCGCTGTTCCGTCTCGCCGGTGAAGAACCGCCGCCCTACGCCAAGCCGAACGTCGACGCCGGCGCGGCCCTGGCCTGGTGGACGGCCGCGAAAGCGGCCGATGGCATCACCGTCGACCGCCTGGTCGGCGCGCCGCTGCGACTGTCTTGATTCCTTCCGAAGCCGGTTTCCCCTATGAATGCTGCCGTTTCGAACGACACGCTGCCCGCAGTGACCGAATGGCGCCGCTACTCCCAGAACGGGGAAGACGGCGTGCTTGCCCAACTGTTCGAGATCGTCGGCGCGACCGACCGACTTTACGTCGAGATCGGGTGCGGCGACGGCAGCGAGTGCAACACCCGCAACTTGCGCGAATCGGGCTGGCGCGGCTGGATGTTCGATGCCGCGTACGAGCGGCCCGACATCGGCCTGGTCAAGGCCTGGATCACGCGCGAAAACGTCGCCGACTTGCTGCGGCAGCACGGCGTGCCGCGCGCCTTCGACTTGCTCAGTCTGGATATCGATTTCAACGATTTCCACGTCCTGGACCGCATCCTCGCCGAGCACGCGCCGCGCGTGATCGTCGTCGAATACAACGCCGCCTTGGGGCCGGATGCGGACGCCGTGGTGCCGTACCTGCCCGGCGCGCGCTGGGACGGCAGCCGCTGGTTCGGCGCGTCGTTGACGGCGCTGTGCCGTCTCGCGGCCGCGCACGGTTACGTGCCTGTCTACTGCGAGTCCGCCGGCGTGAACGTTTTCATGGTGCGGGCCGACGTCTGGGGTGAGCGGCCGCGGCCCGCCGCCGCCGATCTCTACCGACCGCCCGCTTACGGGCCGAACGGCCAAGGCCACCCGCCGGATCCGCAGGCGCGGCCGTTCCTGTCGTCGGCGCATTACCTTGTGCCGGGCGCGGCGCGCGCCTTCACCCGTTACGGCGCGGTCTCCTATCTGGCCAACGACGAATACATCGGCCGCGTCTTCGCCGCCGGCGGCTACTGGGAGGAAACGGAGGTGCGCGCCGTCGCCGCACTTCTGGGCGAAGCGAGCGGCTACGCGCTGGACGTCGGCGCCCATGTCGGATCGCATTCGCTCGCGCTCGCCAGGCTTTGCCCCCGCCTTTCCTTCATCTGCTTCGAGCCGCAGGCGGCGCTGCGGCTGCTGCTGGAGCGCAACATCGCAGAAAACGGTCTTGCCGATCGATTCGTCGTGTCGCCGAAGGCCGTCGCTCATACCGAGATGACGGTCGCGCTGTCCGCGCGCTTCTCCGACGGTTCAGCCGCCGGCCAGGCGGTCCGGTACGACGGCACGACGCGCGCCAACTACGGCGGCGTGCAGCTCGGCACCGACGGCGAGCGGATCGAAACGATCCAGCTAGACAGCCTCGCATCGCTGCCGATCGCATACATCAAGCTCGACGTCGAGGGCGCGGAGCGGCTCGCGCTGGGCGGGGCGCGGCAACTGCTGGGAGCGCAACGCCCGCTGCTGCTGTTCGAGCACCGCGACGACCGCCAATTGCCGCCGCAGGTGATCGATCGCCTGCAGGTTCCGGCGGAGCTGCGCACGCTGGATGTGCGCGCCCTGCTCGCGAGCCTCGGCTACCGGCTAGCGCCCTTGGGACAGGACATCCTCGCGCTGCCGCCAGCCGCGACCTCGCACACGGTTCGCGACGCCGGCGCGGCGCGGAGCACGGACGGCGTCGCCTCCGTCAGCACGGCGGCCGACCCCGACCTGCTCCCATCGGCGCCGCTGGCGGCCACGGCCGACTGCCCGGCGACCATCCCGCCGATTCTCTTCCAGACCTGGAAGACGCGCGACGATCTGCCCGCGCCGTTCGCGGTCTGCCGACAGAGCTTCCTCGACGCCTGCCCGCACTTCGCCACACCGCTGTGGGACGACCGCGACAACCGCGACTTCGTCGCGCAGCACTTCCCGTGGTTCCTGCCGGTGTTCGATGCCTACCCGAAGGAGATCTACCGCGCCGACGCCGTGCGCTACTTCTTCCTTTACGCCTACGGCGGGATCTATGCCGATCTGGATGTCTATTGCCTGAAGCCGCTCGACGGTCTGCTCGCGCAGTCCAGCGTCGTGCTCGGCCGCATGGGCGCGGATCCGGACTTCGTGCATTCGATTCCGAATGCGGTCATGGCCTCCAGCCCGCGCCATCCGTTCTGGTTGCTGGTGATCGCGCATCTGATCGAAGCGCAGCGCGTCGATCCGGCAGGGCGGCCCGAGTGGCTGACCGGCCCGGTGCTGCTGAAGACCGCGCTCGATTGTTACGCGCAACAGCCGGCGCAGGCGAGCGAGGCGATCGCCGCCGTCGCCCGACGGCTGGCGCCGGCGCTGCAGCCGGCGGCGAACGATTCGGTGGCGGTCTTGTGCGCGAACGACTGGTTTCCGTTCAATTGGGCCGATCCCATCCACCAGATGTACCGCCAGGCGCTGCGAGCGCAGGGCGTGGTGCCGGATGTGACGCTGTGCCGCTCGCTGTTCCCGAACGCGACACTGACCACGTTCTGGAGCCACTCCTGGGAGCCGGAACCCGCGCCGCAGCGCGCCGCGACCGCAGCCGCCAAATGACGCTCGCGCCGCGGCGACGCGCGGCCGCTCACGCCACCCGCTTGATCCCCGCCACCTTGCGGTTCTCGGCATCGACCTGGTTGATGTAACGCTGCAGCGCCACCCGCGCCGCCGGTGCCATGTCGACGAACTCGCAGCCGCAGCGGCGCGCGCGCTCGTCCTTCGGCAGCGGATCGACGTGGCGCACGTGGATGCTGACCACGATCGAGCCCACACCGGGCAGGTCGAGGAAGCAGTTCTCGATCAGCCGCCCGCAAGGCAGTTCGAATTTCTCCGGATAGGTGAGCACCGCCAGCCCGCCGACCGACAGGTCCAGCACGCGCAGCGATTCGTACTGTTTGCCGTCGTCGCCGTACGGCACCAGGCACTTGGCCGGCTTCGACAGCGGCGGCCTGACGCGGAAGAAATCGCGCCGCTGCAGGCGCAGCACCTGCTCGGGCAGGCGCACCCGGAAGGCGGGCCGGCCCTGGTGCTGTGTGGCTTCGGCCAAGCGCGCCACGAACTGAATTTTTACGTGGTCGAGAAAGCCGACGAACACGATGTGCTTGGAAGCCAGCAGACGCTTGTGCGCCACCGCCTCGGCGGCGGCATCGAAGATCACCTCTTCGAAATCGGCGTTCACGTCCAGCACCACCGTCACCGCGAAGCCGGGCTCGGCATCGAAATACCCGGTGACCAGCACGCCCTCTTCGGCCAGTTGCCGCAGCAAAGTGACGATTTCGACCCGCGAATAGACCTGGAAGCGTTCGAGCTCCGGCGAATCGGGTTCCGGAAACGGCGTGGTCATGCCCATGTCAGCGTCCTTCGTTGTGGGCGGCCGCGCGCCCTTCGAGCCGATACACCCAGGCGAGCACCTCGGCCACGGCGACGTACAGCGCAGGCGGGATCTGGCGGTCCAGATCGACCTGCACCAGCAGGTCCACCAGCTCGCGCGATGCGTGGATCGGCACGCCGGCGGCGCGCGCCCGTTCGATGATCTCATCGGCGACGAAGCCGGCGCCTTTAGCGACCACGCGCGGCGCCCCGCGCGCGCGCCGCTCTTCGGCGTCGTACGCGAGCGCGGCGGCCCGGCGCTGCGGCGTTGCCTCACTCATGGCGCAGCCTGCGCGGCGAGCGCCACCGGACGCAGGCCCCGCGCCTGCAGCGCCGCCGCGAATTCGGGCAGCGCGGCGTGCAGGTGTGCCTGCGCGCGACCGGCCGCCGCGATGTCTGCGGCGATCGCGTCGCCGGCAAGCCGCAGATCGACCTCGACGCGGCCGAGCCGTGGCAGCTCGAGCAC
>JAKANT010000241.1 GCA_021823635.1 Pseudomonadota bacterium | reverse complement strand
GGTGGATGTCGGGCGCGGTCGGGTCAAGACCCAGCTTGCAGCGCAACGGCGTGCCGGTGGCCTCGCTGCGGGCCAGTTTCTGCGCGAACTCGGCTTCGACCAGCAGTTCGTCGCAGCCGCGCTTGATCAGCGCCAGTGCACGCTCGACGGAAGCGGTGATCGGATAAGCGTGGCCGGACATGGGTGGACGGTGTGCTGGCGTCGTTTTGCGCGTCGCAGTCTAATTGAGCTGAATGAGCGAGCTTTTCATCGGCCTGATGTCGGGCACCAGCACCGACGGCGTCGATGCCGTGCTGGCCGATTTCGCCGCGCTGCCGCCGCGGCTGCTCGGCCATGTGCACCACGGCTTCGCCGCCGAGCTGCGCGCGGAACTGCTTCGGCTCAACGGCCCGGGCGACGATGAACTGCACCGAAGCGCGGTGGCGTCCCAACACCTGGCACGGGCATACGCCGCGGCGGTGCAGGATCTGCTGTTGCACGCGGAGGTCGAGAGCGCCGACGTGCGCGCGATCGGCGCGCACGGTCAGACCGTGCGCCATCGGCCCGACGCCGGATACACGATCCAGTTGAACGCGCCGGCCACGCTGGCCGAGCTGACCGGCATCGACGTGGTCGCCGACTTTCGCAGCCGGGACGTGGCAGCCGGCGGCCAAGGCGCACCGCTGGTGCCGGCGTTTCATGCCGCGCTGTTCGCGACCGAGGCAGCGCGCGCTGTCGTCAACATCGGAGGCATCAGCAACCTGACCGGCCTGCCGGCGCGCGGCTCGGCTGCGCCCGTCATCGGCTTCGATTGCGGGCCCGGCAACGTGCTGATCGACGCCTGGGCGCTCGAACACCTGGGCGAGCCGATGGACCGCGACGGCCGCTGGGCCTCCGGTGGTCGCGTCGATTCCGGTTTGCTCGAAGCGCTGCTGGCGGAGCCGTTTTTCGCCGCCCCGCCGCCGAAGAGCACCGGACGCGAGCTCTTCAACGCCGACTGGCTGCGGGCGCATTTGGCCGCGCGCGAGCGCATCGATGCGCAGCATGTGGCCGCCACGCTCACCCGGCTGACGGCAGCGGCGATCGGGCGCGCGATCGGCGCCCATTTTCCGCAGGCGCAGGACGTGATCGTCTGCGGCGGCGGGGCCTATAACGCAACGCTGGTCGGGATGCTCGCCGAGGAAGTCGCGCCGCGGCCGCTGCGGTCGAGTGCGGAGGTCGGCGTCGCGCCGCAACACGTGGAGGCGCTCGCCTTTGCCTGGCTGGCGCGCGAATTCCTCGCCCGCCGCTGCGGCAACCTGCCGGCCGTCACCGGTGCGGAAGGGCCGCGCGTGCTCGGTTGCCTGTATCCCGGCTCGTAGAAACGCAAACGGGGCGCCGGCGCGCCCCGTCGATGGTGAAAAACCGCTCGCCGGTCAGACCGAGAAGGACGAGCCGCAGCCGCAGGTCGTGGTGGCGTTCGGATTCTTGATCACGAACTGCGCGCCCTCGATGTCTTCCTTGTAGTCGATCTCGGCGCCGACCAGGTACTGGTAGCTCATCGCGTCGATCAGCAGGGTCACGCCGTTTTTCTCCATTGTCGTGTCGTCTTCGTTCACGACCTCGTCGAACGTGAAGCCGTACTGGAAACCCGAGCAGCCCCCGCCCTGAACGAACACGCGCAGCTTGAGGTCCGGGTTGCCCTCTTCGTCGATCAGTTGCTTGACCTTGGCGGCGGCCGCATCGGAGAAGATCAGCGGGGCCGGCATTTCGACGGCGGCGTTCATGGCGTGCTCCGTGGCGAACAAAGTTGCGCCCGATTATATGCCCGGTACCGACCGCCGCGCGTGATTCGCGTCACCCGGCCTGTGCGTCGACCCCGATCGGCTCGCGCCGGGCCGGCGGGGCCGCCAGCTTCAGGCCGGCCTTGACCGCCACCTCCCCCGGCGAATGCACGAGCTTGCCGTCGACGATCGCGCCGTTGTGCATTTCGAGCGCCCGGTAATGCACGTCGCCGGCGACGCGCGCCTTCGGCTGCAATTCCACCAGTTCGCTCGCGTACACGGGGCCGTCGATCCTGCCGGCGACGACCAGGTGCGCCGCGCGCACTTCGCCCTCGACCGCGCCCAGCTCGCTGATCACGAGCATGCCGGCCTTCTCGCCGTCCACGCAGCGCACCGCGCCGCGCACGGTGCCGTCGATGCGCAGCCCGCCGGAGAACGCGACGTCGCCGGTGATCGTCGTGCCGGCCCCGATCAGGCTGGCGATCTCCTTCTGAGCACTGGGCTTTTTGCCGAACATCGGTCCTCCGGATTGCCTAGCTATGAGACGGGGAAACTCTGCTGCGTCTGCGGCTGGCCATTGTTGGCCAGGATACGTACCAGCACCGAGCGCGCGACCGCGCCGGGTGGCAGCATGAACGTTCCTTCGACGCGTTGATAGTGGCGAAAGGACAGCTCGATGACCCCTCGCGGAGCGTTTGGCGACGGATCCGGGATGTGCAGCGTGAACGGACGCCCGTTGTGGGTGAAGTTGACCTGCAATTCGACGGCTCCGTTGAAGTCGCGTTCCGGCTTGCCACTTTGCTGAACCAGCAGCCGGTAACGCATCTGGTTTGGTTCTCCGTCGGCCTGCACCCTGAAACTGCGGATCAGCACGCCCTTGGCGTTGGCCGGTGTGGGCAGCAGGCTCTCGAAGAACGACAGGTCTTCGCGCAGCTTGGCCGTCTCGGCTTCGAGCGCGCTCACCTGGCGCGCGAGCTGCTCCTGCGCGGCGCGGTCGACCTTCATCTGGCTTTCGTAAGCGGTAGCCACCGCCTGAAAGCGGTCGCGCTCGGCGCGCGCTTCGCGCAGTTGCGATTCCAGCTTGTCGATCCGCGCCAGCAGGTCGCGCCGGTCCGGACCGGCGAACTGCTTGCCGTATTCGTAGATCGCGACGCCCGCCGCCGCCGCGATCGCCGCCACGACGAAGAACAGCAGCGCACGCAGCGCGAACGGAAGCTGGGCGCGCACGGTGACGCGCGGTGCGCTCACCCCCATCTTGCGCCGAAACAGCTTCCATTTCATCGCGGCCTACGGCACGACCGGCGCGTGCGTCAGACCCTCGATCTCCGGCCGGCCGAACATCGCGTTCATGCATTGCACCGCCTGACCGGAGGCGCCCTTGACCAGGTTGTCGAGCACGACCAGCACCACCAGCCGATCGCCGTCACCCGGGCGATGCACGGCGATGCGCACCGTGTTGGAAGCCCGCACCGAGCGCGTGTCGGGTTCCGACCCGGGCGGCATCACGTCCACGAACGGTTCGCCGGCGAAGCGCTGCTCGTAAAGCTTCTGGAAATCGGTGTCCCGCGCCTGCGGCAGGATGCGCAGATGCAACGTGGTCAGCATGCCGCGCACCATCGGCACCAGATGCGGCACGAAGGTGAGGCCAATGTCGCCGTGGCCGGCGATCGCGCGCAACTGTTCGACGATTTCCGGATGGTGGCGATGGCCCCGCACCGCGTACGCCTTGAAGTTGTCGGACGCCTCCGCGAACAGGTACGGCAGTTCCTCTTTGCGGCCTGCGCCCGACACGCCGGACTTGGCGTCGGCCACGAGATCGCGCGTATCGATCAGGCGGCGACCGCCTTCGATCAGCGGCAGCAGACCCAGTTGCACGGTGGTCGGGTAGCAGCCCGGATTGCCGACGATGCGCGCCGTCTTGAGCGCGCGCCGATGCACTTCGGGCAGACCGTAGACCGCCTCGGCGAGCAGCTCCGGGCAGGCATGCGGCAGTTTGTACCAGCGCTCGAACGCGGCGACGTCGCGCAGCCGGAAGTCCGCGGCCAGGTCGATCAGGCGCACGCCGGCGGCGGTCAGGGCCCGCGCCTGGCTCATCGCCACCCCATGCGGGGTGGCGAAGAACACCACGTCGCAGGACGCGAGCGGCGCGCGGTCCGGTTCGACGAACGCGAGGTCGAGCCGGCCCCGCAGCGACGGGAACATGCTGTCGACGCGCGTGCCCGCTTCCTTCCTCGACGTGATGGTCACCAGCTCGACCGCAGGGTGCTGGCTGAGCAGCCGCAACAGCTCGACGCCCGTGTAGCCGGTGCCGCCGACGATGCCAACCCGGATGCGCTCGCTCATCGTCCTCCTTACAGCCGCAGTCCGTCGGGACGCGCGTCGCCGAAAACGAAAGGCCGCCCGCGGGAAGCGACCCTGTGCGGCCAGTATAGGCGCCGGGTGCCGGTGCGTGTCAAGATAGTTGTCGCGCAAGTCATGCGGCCAATTGTTGTGTATCGTGATGCAGCGTGAGGCCTTCGATCACCGCGTCGCGCTCGGGGTTGAGCGTGACGGCGCCGATGGGCTGCC
>JAKANT010000240.1 GCA_021823635.1 Pseudomonadota bacterium | reverse complement strand
GCCCGCTGCGCCCGACCTCGTAGAACACCAGCCGCCACAGGAGCAACACCAGGGCCGCAGCGAGCGCCGCGAACTGCCAGCGTGGCAGCGAGGCGCCGCGCAGCGAGAGCAGCGCGCCGCAAAAGTAGGCGCCGAGCGCGAACGCGATCGCCTGCGTCGCCGTGTTGCGCAACAGGACCCCCGGCGGCATGTACCGGTACTGCCAGCCGACGGCGGCCGCGACCGTCGTCGCAATCGCGCCCAGCACCGCGACGGCGACGAAGGCCATCAGCGCATAGCGTTGCCAGCGCTCGTCGTCGAACACCGCCGCCGCCACCAGCACCAGCAGCAGCGTGCGCCAGCCAAGCAATTCCTTGAAGGCGGCGCGTGCGCCCTGCGGCCCGAAAGCGCCGATCACGGCGGCGACGGCGAGCGCCGCGGCCAGCGCGATGACACCCAGCGCGAGCGGCGAAAGCGCCGTGCAACGCAGGCGTGCCCGCCAGTCGGGCAATGCGAGGAAGGCCAGCACCGCGGCCACCGATGCCGCCGTGGACAGCGGCGGCGACACCACCGCCGCCACCAGCGCGACGATGAGCGCGGCGCGCGCGACGGCAAGCGCGCTGCCGCCCGTGACTGCGGCGATTGCGCTCATCCGGGCGGCCGCAGCGCCTCGCGCACGCGCGCGCGCAGCCCGCGCCACCAGCCATACCAGCGATAGCGGGCGCGCGTATAGGTCGCGCCCCAGCGCCGGCGCTTGTCGTCGAGCACGCTTTCGAAGCGGCCGTTCATGCTGCCCTGCTCGACGATCGGCCGCGTCAGCCAGTAATGGTCGATGCCCACCGCCGCATCGACCTCGCGCATCAGCCAGTCGGCCGGTCGCGTGATCCGATGCCGCTCCAAGTAGGTCAGCCGTCGCTGCGCGGCCTCGCGGTCGAACACCAGCGCGTCGGTGGCGGGCAGTGGCCCGCCCGGCATCAGCGCCGCGTCGGCCGCACGGCCGACGTGCTTATTGTCGCCGCGCCCGAGGTACAGCAGCTGACCGGCGCGCTTGCCCGCCAGCTCGCGCATCGCGGCCGCGAATCGCGGCACGAAGTCCGACGCCAGCTCCGCGTCGTCCTCGAACACCAGCACGCGGTCCAGACCGCGCTCGACCGCCAGTTCCCACGTGCGGATGTGCTTGAGCACCAGCGACTGGTGCGCGCGCCGCATGTCGGAGGGGCCGAAGCGGCGCGCGAGCAGCGCCTCTGGGATAGCATTGGCGTCGTACTCGAACACGAACTCGAACGCGATTCCGTGCCGCGCCAGTTGCGCCTGAATGTGCGCGATGCGGTCGGCGAACGACCGCACCGACAGCACGTACACCGCGTCGACCAGTTGATTGACGAACACCCGATGCGCCTGCCAGGAAAGCGGCGCGAGTCTAATCGACCGGCAACGATCCGATGCCGACACGACTGAGCGTGGCGATCATCGCCCGCAACGAGGCGACCAACCTCCCCGACTGCCTGCGCTCGGTCGCCTGGGCCGACGAAATCGTCGTCGTCGACAACGGCAGCACGGACGGCTCGCAGCGCATCGCACGCGACTTCGGCGCGCGCCTGATCGAAACCTCCGACTGGCCCGGCTTCGGGGCGCAGAAGAACCGGGCGATCGACGCGTGCAGCGGCGACTGGATCCTCTCGCTCGACGCCGACGAACGCGTCGGCCCCGATCTGCGGGCCGAGATCGAAGCGGTGTTGGCGCGACCCGCGTTCGACGTCTACGCGTTGCCGCGCCGCTCCACCTACTGCGGACGATTCATCCGTTACGGCGGCTGGTGGCCCGATTACGTTGCGCGGCTGTTCAGGCGCGGCAGCGCCCGGTTCTCGGAGGCGCGCGTGCACGAAGCGCTCGTCACCGAGCGGCCGGTCGGCCGACTGCGCGCACCGCTCGTGCACTACAGCTTCCGCACCGTCGAACAGGTGATCGACAAAATGAACCGCTACTCCAGCGACGGCGCGACGATGATCGTCGAAAGCGGCCGCGTGCCGGGCCTGGGCACCGCGATCGCGCATGGGCTGGCGGCCTTTGTGCGCACTTACGTGCTGCGCCTCGGTTTTCTAGACGGCCGTCACGGATTCATGCTCGCGGTATCGAACGCCGAAGGCTCTTATTACCGCTACGTAAAGGCGATGCTGGCGGCCGAGACCCGCCGCGACGACGCCGCTTGACGCGATGCACGTCTCGGTCGTCGTCACCACCTACAACCGCCCGGACGCGCTGCGCGCGGTGCTGGTCGGACTGCTGGCGCAGCGCGACCGCGATTTCGAGGTGCTGGTGGCCGACGACGGCTCGCGCGACGACACGCGCGCGCTCGTGCTCGGCATCGCCGCCGGCGCGCATCTGCCGATCTGCCACGTCTGGCAAGAGGATCGCGGCTTTCGCGCCGGCGCAGCGCGCAACCGTGCCGGCGCGGCCGCGCGCGGCGACTACCTGATCTTCCTCGACGGCGACTGCGTGCCACGGCCCGATTTCATCGCCCGCCATCGGCAGCTGGCCGAACGCGGCTGGATGGTGGCGGGCAACCGCATCCTGCTGTCCGAAGCGTTCACGCGCGCGGTGCTGGAGCAGCGGCTGCCGATCCATGCGTTCACCGACGCGCAGTGGCGCACCGCGCGCGCGCGCGGCGAGATCAACCGCACGCTGCCGCTGGCGACGCTGCCGCTCGGGCCGCTGCGCAAGCTCGGCGCGCGCCGCTGGCAGCGCGTGCGCACCTGCAACCTGGGTGTGTGGGCCGATGACTTTCGCGCCGTCAACGGCTTCGACGAAGCCTTCGAGGGCTGGGGTTACGAAGACTCTGACCTCGCGGTGCGCCTGCTCAACTACGGCGTCAGGCGCAAGGAAGGCGGTTTCGCCACCGCCGTGCTGCACCTGTGGCATCGCGAAAACGACCGCGCGCGCGAGGGCGAAAACTGGCGGCGGCTGCAGCAACGCATCGCTGCCGGCACCGTGCGCGCCGAACTCGGGCTCGACCGCCACGCCATGGCCTAAGCGTGCCGCAAACGATGTGGATGGCGTGCCAGAATCGCGCCCGCGCAATGTCTCGTGGAGGGCACCGCAAGATGGGAGCGAAACGTGTCCCGGTGTTCGCTTGCCTGATCACTGCCCCGGCCGTGTCCGCCTGGGCCGCGGCGGCCGCCGCCGCCACCGGCGAGGAGGTTTATCGACGCACCTGCGCCGCTTGCCATGCCAGCGGCGCCGCCGGTGCGCCGAAGTTCGGCGACAAGCAGGCGTGGTCGAAACTGATCAAGGAGTCGCAGGCCACGCTCACCGCCGACGGCTACGTCGGCATCCGCGCGATGCCGCCGAAGGGCGGCGATCCGAACCTCGGGCTGGAGGACTTCGCCAAGGCGGTCGCTTACATGGCACGCGCCGCCGGCGCCGACTGGAAAGACCCGGACGCGGCGGCGATGAAGCGCATCGCGGCGGCGGTCGAGCGCGCGCAAGCGCGCGCCGCGAAGGCGACGAAGAAGTAGCGCGGAGGCGAAACCCAGTCCAGCCGTATCGGCGGCGAGCGAGACGACGGCTCAACGCTCGCAGCGGCCGCGCTTCTCGAACCAGTAGACGGCGTTGCCGGCCACGACGATGCTGCCGGAGACGACGGCGCTGGCTGCCGTCACGGCGCCGAACGCCACCAGCATCGCCACGCAGCCTTCGTTCACGCAACTGCCAAAGACCAGGACCTGGTGCAGTTCGAGCGTCATCTGCCGCGCCTGGATGCGGCAGGCTTCATCGTAGACCTCGACCGTCCGCGGCAGATAGACGCAACCGGCGGCGAGCGCCGCGAAGGCAAGAGGGGCCGCGCGTCTCATGGCCGCCAAGCGTAGCGCGCCGGCACCGCTCCTTCGAGGCGCCGGCCGCGCGCGAATCAGTGACCGTTCGCGCACCCGAGCGCCGCGAGCAATGCGCTCAGCTCCTCGATCGGCGCCCGGCAGGCGCGACCGTCGCACACGTAGGCGGTCACACGCTGGCCCGACGGTTGCGACAGTGCGGCCGGGAGCTCCGCCTCTTGCTCGCCGGCTGCGAATACCATGGCTTGCGGCAGGAATCGCGTCGCCAGCGCGCGTTGCCAAGGGGCCAGTTGCGGCGCCGGTCCGCGCAGAACGACGAGCCGCGGCGGCTCGAGATGATCGCGCAGCGCGCCGAGCAGCGTGGCCGCCGCGTGCGGCGCCTCGCGCAGCACAGGGTCAAAGCGCGTCAGGCAGCGTTCGGCGGCGCGCGCGTAGGTGTGGCGGCCGCACAGATACGAAAGCCTTTGCAGCGCGAAGGCCGCCACCGCATTGCCGCCGGGTG
>JAKANT010000239.1 GCA_021823635.1 Pseudomonadota bacterium | reverse complement strand
GATCCAAGGTGTCGATCTCGACACCTTGGTGAAGAAGTCGACCACCGGGCTGCGCCGCCCGCAGGACGCGCCGAAGATCGAAAAGCGCGTGCGCGAGCACTTCCCGCACGGCATCGCCGCGTACGGGGCCGACGCGCTGCGCTTCACGATGGCCTCTTACGCGACGCTCGGCCGCAACGTGAACTTCGACATCAAGCGCTGCGAGGGCTACCGCAACTTCGGCAACAAGCTGTGGAACGCCACGCGCTTCGTGCTGATGAACTGCGAAGGCCGCGACTGCGGGCTGGACGAAGCGGCGCCGGTCGAGTTGTCGTTCGTCGACCGCTGGATCGTCGGCGAACTGCAGCGCACCGAAGCCGAGGTCGAACGGGCGTTCGCCGAGTATCGGCTCGACCAAGTGGCGCATGCGATCTACCGCTTCGTGTGGGACGAATACTGCGACTGGTACGTCGAGCTGGCGAAGGTGCAGCTGCAGCGGGGCGACCCGCGGCAGCAGCGTGGCACGCGGCGCACGCTGCTGCGCGTCCTGGAGGCGGCGCTGCGGCTGGCGCATCCGATCGTGCCCTTCATCACCGAAGAGCTGTGGCAGAAAGTCTCGGTGCTGGCCGGCAAGCGCCGCGCCGACGAAGAAACCTCGGTGATGATCCAGCCGTACCCGAAAGCGGAGCCGACGAAGATCGACGCCGCGGCCGATGCCGAAGTGGCGCTGCTGAAACGCGTGACCGATGCCGTGCGCAACCTGCGCGGCGAGATGAACCTGTCGCCGGCGCAAAAGGTGCCGCTGCTCGCGGCTGGCCCGGCGGACGAGGTCGCGAAGTTCGCGCCCTACCTGGCTGCGCTCGCCCGGCTGTCCGAGGTCAAGCGCGTCGACGAGCCCGGCGCCGCCGCCGACACGCGCGCCGCGCCGGTCGCGGTGGTGGGGGACTTCAAGCTGATGCTGGCGATCGAAGTGGACGTCGCCGCCGAGCGCGAGCGACTGGCCAAGGAGATCGCGCGGCTGGAAAACGAGATCCGCAAGGCCGAGAGCAAGCTCGGCAACGAGAGCTTCGTCGCCCGCGCGCCGGCGGCGGTGGTGGCGCAGGAACGCGAGCGCCTGGCGAACTTCGGCGCCACGCTCGCCAAGGTGCGCGAGCAGTACTCGCGGCTGAATTGATCTACTTGGCTGCCGGCGGCGTGGGTGCTACCGCCGGCGGCGTGGGCGCTGCCGCCGGCGGCGACGGCGCGGGCGACGGTTGCACCGGCACCGTGATGCCCGGAGCCAGTGGGATGTCGGGCACGATCGTGACCTTGGTGACCCAATGCCGCGTCTCGCCGAAACACGAGGTCGGCAGGCCGACCTTCTCTTCGTAGTGCAGCGACACGCGCCGGCCCATCGCTTTGTTGATCTCCTGCGCGACCGCGTCGTCCCAGACCGTGAAGTAGAACTTCTCCTGCGCGGCGCCCGGCATCGACACCATCGCCAGCTCGCCCTCCCAGGTCTTGCAGATCCAGCCCTTCTTGCTGAACTTCTGCACCCAGCCGGCGCGTTCGCCGGTCGAATAGTTCCAGTTCAGCGCCAGATAGAAGTACAGCGCGCCGAAGACCGCGATCAGCGGCACGAAGACGAGAAAGAAGCGCTTCACTCTCTCAGCGCCGCTTAAGGTAATGGACGAACTCGCGCTCGACCGTGTGCTGCGCCAGCAATTGGTTGCCGGTCTGGCGCGCGAACGCCTGGAAGTCGCGGATCGATCCCGGATCGGTGGCGACGATCTTCAGCACCTGACCGCTCGCCATGTCCGCAAGCGCCTTCTTCGCGCGCAGCACCGGCAACGGGCAGTTCAGCCCGCGCGCATCGATCTCCTTGTCGAACAGCAGCGTCTGTTGCATCGGCATTGCCTTGGGGAAACGCGGGCGCAAGTCTAACCGTGCGGCGGCGGCAGGAACTGCACCGCCAGGCCGCGGCTGCGCATCCAGTCCGCGAGCGCCAATCCGGTGCCGAACGGCCACGGCCGCAGGCGGGCCGGTTCGATCAGCCGGTACTCGGCCAGTTCCGGCGACAGCCGGATTTCGCCTGCTGCCGGCACGTGAAACGCCACGATCACCTCGTTGTTGCGAGCGAAGTCGTATACGCCGATCAGGTTGGCGGCGCACGCATCGAGGTTGGTTTCCTCTTTGACCTCGCGCGCGACCGCCGCCGCGGGCGACTCGTCGCGCTCCAGGAAGCCGGTGACCAACGCGAAGATCTTCGGTGGCCAGGCGGCGTTGCGCGCCAGCAGCACGCGGCCCTCGTACTCGATCACCGCGGCCACCACCGGCACCGGATTGTCCCAGTGCACCCAGCCGCAGGCGGGACACGCGCTGCGCTCGCGCTCGGCGACGATGCGCCGCTCGAGCGGCGCCGCGCACATCGGGCAGAAACGGTATGCAGGCAACGGTCAGTCGCGCCGCCGCCGCGGGGCGTTCGTGTGCGGCCGGGCGTCGGCTGGGCGACGGACCACGTCCGCGGTCATAGCCGCTGCTCGACCCAGCCCTTGACGGCCGCCAGCGCCTGCGGCAGCGCCGCGGGGTCGGTGCCGCCCGCCATCGCCATGTCGGCGCGGCCGCCGCCTTTGCCGCCGACCTGTTGTGCGACGAAATTGACCAGTTCGCCGGCCTTGATCTTCGCCGTCGCATCCGGCGTCACGCCGGCGGCCAGTTGTACCTTGCCGCCCTCCACCGATGCCAACACGATCGCGGCGGTGCCCAGCTTGTTCTTCAACTGATCGACCGTGTCGCGCAGCGTCTTCGCGTCCGCGCCGTCGAGCCGGGCGGCGAGCACCTTGAGGCCCTTGACCTGCTGCGCCTGCGCGGCCAATTCGTCGCCCTGGCTGGACGCGAGCCTGCCTTTCAGGCGCGCGACTTCCTTCTCCAGCGCCTTGACGTGCTCGGCGAGCTGCGCGACCTTGGCCGGCACTTCCGCCGGCGGCGCCTTGACCGCCGCCGCGATGCCGGCCAACTGCCCTTCGAGCGCCTGCACGTAGGCGAGCGCGCCCTCGCCGGTGACTGCCTCGACGCGCCGGATGCCGGCCGCGATGCCGCCTTCGGACACGATCTTGAACAGGCCGATGTCGCCGGTGCGCGCCACGTGCGTGCCGCCGCACAGCTCGCGCGAGCTGCCGATGTCGAGCACGCGCACCTCGTCGCCGTACTTTTCGCCGAACAGCGCCACCGCGCCGCCGCGCACCGCATCGTCGAAGCTCATGATGCGCGCCAGCGTGGCGGTGTTGGCGAGGATCTCGCGGTTGACGATCTCCTCCACGCGGCGGATCTGCTCGGCGGTCAGCGGCGCGTCATGGCTGAAGTCGAAGCGCGTCTTGTCGGCGTCGACCAACGATCCCTTCTGCTGCACGTGTGGCCCCAGCACTTCGCGCAGCGCTTTGTGCATCAGATGCGTGGCCGAATGGTTGCGCATCGTGCGTGCGCGCAGCCGCCCGTCGACCTGCGCGCGCACGGTGTCGCCGAACTCGAGCGAACCGCTCTTGACCACGCCATGGTGCCCGAACACGTCCGGCATGATCTTCTGCGTATCCAGGACCTCGAACGTGCCGCCGGGACCGACGATCTCGCCGCGGTCGCCGACCTGCCCGCCGGACTCGGCGTAAAACGGTGTCGTATCCAGCACCACGATCGCGTGCTGCCCGGCACGTACTTCCGCCACCGGCGTGCCGTCCACGTACAGCGCCGCCACTTTCGCCTCGGCGGCCAGGTGTTCGTAACCGACGAAGCGCGTCTTGTCTCCTGCGTAGTCGACGCCGCCCGCCATCCTGAACTTGCCCGCCGAGCGCGCCTGCTCGCGCTGCCGCTGCATGGCCCGTTCGAAGCCGGCATGATCGACCGAGATGCCGCGCTCGCGGCAGATATCGGCCGTCAGATCGACCGGGAACCCATAGGTGTCATACAGCAAAAAGACGGTCTCGCCGTCGAGCATGCGTGCATCGCCCGACTTCATCTGGCCGAGCGCGGCCTCCAGGATGCGCATCCCGTTTTCCAGCGTCTCGCCGAAGCGCTGCTCTTCCTGCGCCAGCACGCCTTCGATGCGCGTGCGCATCTCGACCAGCTCGGGGTAGGCGGCGCCCATCTCGGCGGCGAGGTCGGCCACCAGCCGGTGAAAGAATGGCTGCGTCTGGCCGAGCTTGTAGCCGTGCCGCAGCGCGCGCCGGATGATCCGCCGCAGCACGTAGCCGCGCCCTTCGTTGCCCGGAATCACGCCGTCGGCGATCAGAAACCCGCAGGCCCGGATGTGGTCGGCGATCACCCTCAGCGAGGCATCCTGCAAATCGCGCGCGTTCGTCTCGC
>JAKANT010000238.1 GCA_021823635.1 Pseudomonadota bacterium | reverse complement strand
TGGTCACGCTCGGCGTGGCGGCGCCGGGGGGCGACGTGCAGAGCACGCGGCCGCTGGCGAGCTGTCCATGCGACGAACGCAACCTGCATTTCCATATCGCGCGCGACGCCGACGACGAATTCGCGCGCCTGCTGTTCGCCGGCGAACTGGCGGCCAATGCGGTCGTCAACGTGCGCGGGCCGCTCGGCGACTTCGTGCTGCCCGCAGGGCTGGCGCGGCCGTTGCTGATGCTGGCCTGCGACGTCGGTTTTGCGCCGATCAAGAGCCTGATCGAATCGGCGCTCGCGGCCGAGGAGGCGGAATCGATCACGTTGCATTGGCTTGCCACGCGCGCCGACGGCCATTACCTGGCCAACCAGTGCCGCGCCTGGGCCGAGGCGCTCGACCACTTCCATTACCGGCTGCATACGGCTAAGGAGGCGGCCGCCGGCGCGCAGCGTCTGGCAGCCGAGGTGCTGGCCGACGGCGCGTGGCGCGACTGCGAACTGTATGTCGCCGGGCCGGCCAATTTCGTCGAGGCGCTGGAAGACGAGTTCGTGCTGGCCGGCGCGGCGCGCGACCGGCTGCACTTGCTTTCCCTCTGACTGCACAGCGAGCTTTGCCACCATGAGCGACGCGTTGACCTATCTCGTGAAAGCGCGGCCCGAGGCGATGGGCCATTACTTGAAATTCCTCAAGCACGCGGGCGCAAGCCTCGACCCCAAGACGCGCGACTTGATCTCCGTCATCACCAAGGTGCATGCGCAGACCGAACGCGGACTGAAGCAGTACCTGAACCGCGCGCTGCGCGACGGCTGTACCGCCAACGAGGTGATCGATGCCCTGCTGATGGCATTTCCGGCGCTCGGCCTGGCGAAAATCGTGTGGGCGATCGACGTGATCCTGAAGCTCGACTTGCCCGAGTTCCGCCTGCAGGCGCTCGGCGGGCAGCCGATGTGGCACGACCTGATGGCGGCCGACGCGCTCGCGGTCGGTCAGACCGCGCGCGTCGATTGCGACGGCCGCGGCGTTTTCGTCTACCGGGGGCCGGACGGATTCCGCGCCTACGACAGCCGCTGCCCGCACGAAACCACCAATATCCCGCACCTGGCGCTCGCCGGCACGCGGCTCACCTGCCCGAAGCACGAATGGACGTTCGACATCACGACCGGGCAGTGCATCGACAAGGGCACCGTGCCGCTGACGGCGCGCGAGACGAAAGTCGAGGACGGGCGCCTGTGGGCGTACTGGTAACACGGCACCGGCGCCCCGCATCCACGCGCAAGCCCAATGGACTATCTGCCGATCTTTCTGGACATCAAAGGTGAGCCGTGCGCGGTGATCGGCGGCGGCGAGGTCGCCGCGCGCAAGGTGGCCTTGCTTCGCGCCGCCGGCGCGCGCGTCACGGTGACCGCGCCGGATCTGTGTCCGGCCTTGGCGGAACTGGCCGCGCGCGGTGAGATCGCGCACTGCGCAGCGCCGTTCTCCGAGGCGGCGCTCGACGGCGCCGCGCTGGTGATTGCCGCCACCGACGACCGCACGGTCAACGCCGAGGTGTCGCGCCTGGCGCGCGCGCGGCGGCTGCCGGTCAATGTGGTCGACGACCCGGAGCTTTGCTCGTTCATCATGCCGGCCATCGTCGATCGCTCGCCGGTGGTGATCGCCGCTTCCACCGGCGGCGCCTCGCCGGTGCTGGCGCGCCTGTTGCGCGCCAAGCTGGAAGCCGCGGTGCCGGCGGCCTTCGGCGAACTGGCAAAGTTGGCGCGGCGATTCCGTGCGCGCGTACGCGAGCTGCTTCCCGACGGGGCGCAGCGGCGCGCGTTCTGGGAGCGGACGCTGCAGGGTCCGATAGCCGAGTTGGTGTTCTCCGGCCGCACGCATGAGGCCGAAGCGGCGCTTGAGCGCGGGCTCGCAGCCGCCGCGGCGCAGGGCGCCGACCCGGTGGCGCGGGGCGAGGTCTACCTGGTCGGCGCCGGGCCGGGCAACCCGGAGCTGCTGACGATTGCGGCGCTGCGGCTGATGCAGCAGGCCGACGTGGTGCTGTACGACAACCTGGTTTCCAAGGAGGTGCTCGAGCTGACGCGGCGCGACGCGCGGCGCATCTACGTCGGCAAGCAGCGCGCCAATCACACGCTGCGGCAGGAGCAGATCAACGCGCTGATGGTCGAGTTGGCCAAGCAAGGGCAGCGCGTGCTGCGGCTGAAGGGCGGCGATCCGTACGTGTTCGGCCGTGGCGGCGAAGAAATCGAAACGCTCGCCGCCGCCGGCATACGTTTCGAGGTCGTGCCGGGCATCACCGCCGCCAACGCCGCCGCCGCCTACGCAGGCATACCGCTCACGCACCGCGAGCACGCGCACTCGTGCGTGTTCGTCACCGGGCACCTGAAGGACGGCACGATGGACCTGGACTGGCACGGCCTGGCGCGGCCGAAACAGACCATCGTCATCTACATGGGGCTGCTCGGGCTCGAGGCGCTGTGCCGGCAGTTGATCGCGCACGGCCTCGCCGAGGACACGCCGGCGGCGGTCGTGCAACAGGCCACCGTGCCGCAGCAGCGCGTGGTCACCGGCACGCTGCGCGATTTGGCCGCGCGCGTGGCCGAGGCCGGGCTGAGGCCGCCGACCCTGGTGATCGTCGGCGACGTGGTGCGGCTACGCGAAAAGCTGGCCTGGTACGAGCCGCAGCGCTGAGCGCCGCTAGCCTTCGGCGAGCAGGGCCAGCGCTGCTTGGCGGGCGGCGCTGCCGCCGCCTTCGCGCCAGGCCGCCAGCAGGCGCAGCGCGACCTCTTGCCAGTGGTCGCGCTGGCGCGCCGCCTCTTCGCCCAGCGCGCGCAGATGCGAGGCATCGAACGGCCCGGGATGCAAGGCGGCGAGCGCCGGCGCGAGCGAACGCCGCAGGCCGTCGAACTGGGCGAACCAGGCGTGCAGCGCGCCGATGTCTTCGCGTTCGATCAGGCGCGGCAGCGTGACCAGCGTATCGGCAAGCAAGTCGCGCACCGCGCGCGCGACGAGCTCGGCGCGCCGGTCCGACAGCGCCGCCAGCATCGCCTCCCACTGTGCGCCTAGCAGCCGGCCGGCGTGCAGCTCGCCCAGCTCGTGCAGGACGAGCGACTCGGTCTGTCGTTCGGCAAGCGCCGCTACCCGTTCGGCCAGGTCCGAACCCGGTTGCAAGCGCAGCGCCTGCGCCAGCGCATCCTCGCGCGCGTGCCGCTGCGAGCCCTCGACTTGGGTCCATAGCCAACGGCGCAGCGCGTCCTTGCGCACGACGATGGTGTCGGCGCGGGCAAGCGCGGGCGGCGCATGCAGGCCGCGCGCGCGCTCGCGTTCCGTGATCAGCACGCGCGCGCCCTCGCGCAGCTCGACCGCCGCGATGTCGGCCAGAAAAAACAGCGGCGCGCCGAAGCGGCCGATTCCGGCGCCATAAAGCAGCCCGTGTGGCACCAGCACGGCGTTCACGCTCGGTTCGTCGAAAGCGTCGAGCCCGCCGGCCAGCGGCAGGGCGCCGAACTGGGACGCTGCGCTGCGAAGCTGCTCCCAGCGCCGTTCGCGCTCGGCGATCCAGCGACCCACGGCTTCGCGCGGCAGCGGCGCGCCGAGCGGCAGCGCCGCCTGCCAGCGATAGAACTCGCGCATCCCGAGCAGGTAGATGCAAAGCGACGCATCGCGCGCGTGGTGCGCATCGGCCAGATCGCAGTTGCGCTGTACGGCTCGGGTCAGCGCGTCCAGATCCGGCCGCGACGCCGCTTCGATCACTCGACGTATCGCTTGGTATCGCGCCGGCGGCCGCCGCGCGAGCGTTGGATCACCACGCCGCGCACCGACGCCAGGTCCGCGATCTCGATCGCGGGCTCGGAGCCGGCCAGGACCGTCAGCGCCCAGCCGCTCGCGCGGCGTTCGATCCTGCGCAGCATCCATTCGCCGCCGGCATGTGCCAGTACGAACGAGCCGTCGCGCACCAGGCCGTCGGGTTCGATCACGACGATGTCGCCGTGTTCGAACTCCGGCGCCATCGAGTGTCCAAGCACCATCAGCGCGAACGGCTCGGCGCCGGCGCACGCGTCCTCGACCGCCGCCGGCTTGACCGGTATCGGTACCCGACGCAGGGGCGTTGCATGCTCGTTCGACACGCGCCATTCTTGAAATTCGGCGCCGACGGACAAATCACCCAAGCGGGTAGTGGCCGCCAATCCCTCCCGGGAATAGACCCCGAAGGCGCCGTCGCGGTTAATAACCACGGTGCGAGATCGGCTTCGCGCGGTGGGGTAGATTGACGGCAAACAAGGGAGACGAACCGGTGAACTACGACAAGGAACTCGACGCGCGCGGACTTGCGTGCCC
>JAKANT010000237.1 GCA_021823635.1 Pseudomonadota bacterium | reverse complement strand
AGGTGCGCGACTTCTTCGGGCGCGAGCCGCGCAAGGACGTCAACCCGGACGAAGCGGTGGCCATCGGCGCCGCCATCCAGGCGGCGGTGCTGTCGGGCGAGCGCAAGGACGTGCTGCTGCTCGACGTCACCCCGCTGACGCTCGGCATCGAGACGCTGGGCGGCGTGATGACGCCGATGATCAAGCGCAACACGACGATCCCGACCAAGTACTCGCAGGTGTTCTCCACTGCCGACGACAACCAGCCGGCGGTGACGATCAAGGTCTACCAGGGCGAGCGCGAGATGGCGGCCGGCAACAAACTGCTCGGCGAGTTCAACCTGGAGGGCATTCCGCCGGCGCCGCGCGGCGTGCCGCAGATTGAGGTCACGTTCGACATCGACGCCAACGGCATCCTGCACGTGTCGGCGCGCGACAAGGCGACCGGTAAGGAGAACAAGATCACGATCAAGGCCAACTCCGGGCTGACCGAAGAAGAGATTCAGCGCATGGTGCGCGATGCCGAAGCGAACAAGGCCGAGGACCATCGCCGCTTCGAGCTGGCGCAGGCGCGCAATACCGCCGACGCCAGCTTGCATCAGATCAAGAAGGCGCTCGCCGAGCACGGGTCTGCGCTCGAGGCCGGCGAGAAGGAGCGAATCGAAGCCGCGATCAAGGACCTCGAGGAAGCGCTGAAGGGCGACGACAAGGCGGCGATCGAGGCCAAGACGCAGGCGCTGATGGCGGCGTCGCAGAAGCTGGGCGAGAAAATGTACGCGTCGATGCAGGGCGCCCAAGCCGGGGCGGGGGCGGCGCAGGCGGGGGCGCAGGCCGACGCCAAGACCGGCAAGCAGGAGGACGTCGTCGACGCCGACTACAAAGAGGTCAAGCGCGGCTGAGCGCGCCAGCGCTTTACGATGCGCCGAGCCGGAGCGGACGCCGCCGCCCGGCGCGGCGCTTTGTGTTGACTAGACGGGGACCGAGCCTTCGATGGCCAAGCGCGACTACTACGACATCCTCGGTGTGGCCAGGAATGCCTCGGACGAGGAGATCAAGAAGGCCTATCGCAAGCTGGCGATGAAATACCACCCGGACCGCAACCAGGGCCGGGATGGCGCCGCCGCCAAGGAATACGAGGAGAAGTTCAAGGAGGCGAAAGAGGCCTACGAAGTCCTGTCCGACCCGCAGAAGCGCGCTGCGTATGACCGCTTCGGCCACGCCGGCGTCGATCCCACTGCAGCCGGCGGATTCGCCGGGGGCCAGGGCTTCGGCAGCTTTGCCGAGGCGTTTGGCGACATCTTCGGCGACATCTTCGGCGGCGGCCGCAGCGGGCGCTCCGGCGCCTATCGCGGCGCCGACCTGCGCTACAACATGGAAATCACGCTCGAGCAAGCGGCGCGCGGTTTCACGACCGACATCCGGGTGCCGAGCTGGGACCACTGCGAGACCTGCGACGGCACGGGCGCCAAGCCGGGCACCAAGCCGCGCACCTGTTCGACCTGCGGCGGTTCGGGTGCGGTGCGCATCACACAGGGCTTCTTCTCCATCCAGCAGACCTGCCCGACCTGCCACGGCAGCGGCCGTGTGATCGCCGATCCCTGCGGCGCCTGCCACGGCGAGGGCCGCATCAAGCGCAACAAGGTGCTGGAGGTCAACATCCCGGCCGGCATCGACGAAGGCCAGCGCATCCGGCTTGCCGGCAAGGGCGAGCCGGGGCTGAACGGCGGCCCGCCGGGCGATCTTTACGTCGAAATACGCATCAAGCCGCACGAGGTGTTCCAGCGCGACGGCGACGATCTGCACTGCGAGGTGCCGATCCCGATCACCACGGCGGCGCTGGGCGGCGAGGTCGAGGTGGCCACGCTCACCGACAAGGTGAGCATCACGATTCCCGAGGGCACGCAGAACGGCAAGACGTTCCGGCTGCGCGGCAAAGGCATCAAGGGGGTTCGCTCGGCCTACCCGGGCGACTTGTACTGCCACATCGTGGTCGAGGTTCCGGTGCGCCTGAACGACAAACAAAAGAAGCTGCTGCGCGAGCTGGACGCGAGTCTGAAAGAGGGTGGCGCCAAGCATGCGCCACAGTCGAAGTCCTTCATGGAGCGGGTCAAGGGCATCTTTACGGCCGAATGAGCGGCGGCCGGGAGCGTCGGGGTTTTTTACAGTCGTGGCCCATCGCTGTCGCCCGACCCGCGTTAAGTTGCTGATCGAAAAAGGGTGGCCGGCCCATGGCGCGGAGCTTGCGTCCGCCTCACTCGGCTCTGCGTTTCGAAAGGGGGAATCCAGATGAGGTGGTTGATGCGGGCGCTCGCGGCCGCTGCGTTCTTCGTCGCCGCGCAAGCGCAAGCGCTGCTGTTGACGCCTGGCGGCACCACGTGCACGAGCGACGTCAACAGCAACTTTGGCGAGACGGAGGTCGAAGCGTGGGTGCGGAACTGCTTCGGCCGGGGCGTCGATCTCGGGTTGCTATACAAGGCCGACGTCAACGAGGACGGCCCGCCATTCGAGTCGGGGCCCTTCGCGTCCTCGTACCGGACCGTCTTCTTCAACACCGATATCGATCCGTCGGACGCGACGATCGCCTACGTCAGCGGTCTTGCGATCACCTGTCCCGAGTGCTTTCTGGTCGTCAAGGACGGCAACCAATCGCCGGCCCAATACCTGTTCGATCTCGGCGGCTGGAACGGCACCGAGGCCCTCGACCTGCGCAATTTCTGGCCGCAACAGGGCGCCATCTCGAACGTCGCGATCTGGGGCGGCTCGGCTTTGCGGCCAGCCCCCGAGCCCTCTCCGGCGCCTGAGCCTGCGACGATCGCCTTGCTGGGCCTGGCGCTCGCCTCCTTGGGTTTTGCCATCGGGCGCAAGCGGGGTTAGCCCGGTCGCCACGCGCCCTGTGCCCGATGAAAGCCCCGCCCTTGCGGGGCTTTTTCGTTGCCGGGCGTCGCTAACTGGGCGTGTACGCCAGCCGCAGGTAGATCGGCGCGTACGGCGCCGCCTGCGTGATCTCGATCAGGCTTTCGCGCGCCAATTCGAGCAGCGCGAGGAAGTGCACGATCACGATCGGCGCGCCGCGCGCAAGCAGCGCGGCGTCGAAGAGGTCGCCGAATTCGACGAACTGCCGGTTCTGCAGCTTCTTCAGGATCAGGGTCATGTGCTCGCGTACCGACAGCTCCTCGCGCGCGATGCGGTGATGCGCGTGCAATTTGGCGCGCTTGAGCACCGCCGCCCACGCCTCGCGCAGGTCGCCGACATCGACCTTGGGAAAGCGCTTGACCAGCGACTGCTCGATGGCCACGACTGCGCGCAGGAAATCGCGCCCGGCGCGCGGCAATTCGTCCAGGCGCGCGGCGGCGAGCTTGATGCGTTCGTACTCCACCAGCCGCCGCACCAGCTCGGCGCGCGGATCCTCGGCCTCCTCGCCGGCCGGCGACTTCTTCGCCGGTAGCAGCATGCGGCTCTTGATCTCGATCAGCATGGCCGCCATCAGCAAGTACTCGGCCGCGAGTTCCAGGTTGCGGCGGCGTATCTGCTCGACGTAGGCGAGGTACTGCTCGGTGAGCTTCGCCATCGGAATGTCGAGCACGTTGAAGTTCTGCTTGCGGATCAGGTACAGCAGCAGGTCGAGCGGCCCTTCGAACGCCTCGAGGAACACCTCGAGCGCGTCGGGCGGGATGTACAAGTCGTCCGGCAGCTTGAACAGCGGCTCGCCGTATAGACGCGCCAGCGCCACACCGTCGACGACGGCCGGCACGGGTGCGTCCTCGGTAGCGGGCGGCGGCGGGATTTCGAATGCAGGGGCGGCGGACATGGGGCCGTCGAAAACAGCGGGCCGCGGATGACGGCGGCGCGCATCGTAGCAGGCCATTGGACGGCGGCGCGGCGTGCGCTCGCGCCCGCGATGGCGTCGATGAGGGCGCCGCCGCCTTCATACAATGAACGCGCTGCTCGATTCCGTCGCACACTACGTCGATGGTCCTATCGCGTTTCCTGCCCGCGCTGTCGGCAGCGACGCGCCGACCCGAAGCCGAATGCGTGCGCGCGCTGCTGCCGCAGGCGCGACTGAGTGCGACGGCGGCGGCGGCGGCGCGCGCGACCGCTGAACGGCTGATCGTCGAGCTGCGCGCCCGCCGCAGCAAGGCGGGCGGCGTGGACGCGCTGATGCGCGAGTTTTCGCTCTCCACGCAGGAAGGCGTTGCATTGATGTGCCTGGCCGAGGCGCTGCTGCGCATCCCGGATGCCGCCACCGCCGACGCCCTGATCCGCGACAAACTGGCGCGCGGCGACTGGCGCGCCCACGTCGGCCGCAGCGAGTCGCTGTTCGTCAACGCCGCCGCCTGGGGACTGA
>JAKANT010000236.1 GCA_021823635.1 Pseudomonadota bacterium | reverse complement strand
TGATGTCGACACCCGTGCCGTCGCCCTCGATGTACGGGATGATCGGCTGGTCCGGCACGTTGAGCGTGTAATCCTTGTTGACCGTGATCTTCGTGCCCTGGGCAGGCACCTTGATGTGTTTGTACATGAATGACGTCTCCGCGCGACGTGATGGTATTGGGTTCGCCGCGGCCGATCCTCGCGTGGCTGCCGCTTGCGCCAGTTTAATGTGGCAGACGGGTGTGAATTGGCATTGCGTCAACCGCCGGCGCCATGGCGACGTTCACGCGTGCACGCGAATCGCCGCTTGCGAGGCGCGCCACTGCTGAAACTCAGTTCGTCCGAAAGGCCCTCGATGAACAAGCCGTTGCTTGCCCTGCTCGCCACCCTCTTTGCCGGCACCGTGCTGGCGCAGGCCCAGCCTACCGCGCCGGCGGCAGCGAACGCCGACGAGAAGCCGTCCGCGGCCGCGAAGGCGCCGGCCAAGACGGCCGCCAAGAAGTCGGCGGCCAAGAAAGCCAAGAAGGCGAAGGCCAAGCGACAAGCGGCTCAGGCCGAGCAAAAGCCCGCCTGAGCAACATCGCTCGGGTCAGCCAGCGCCGGCGCGTCGATCCTGACCGACCGATTACGATGGCGCACCGATGACGACGGACAGTTCGGTGCATGTGGCGGTTGCGGCGGCCCTCGCGCTCGCCGCCGGCATCGCCGCCGCACAGCCGGCGGCGCCGACCGTGCGCCTGAACGCCGGCATTCACCTCATCACGGCCGAGGTCGCCGACAACGACGCCACGCGCACCCGCGGACTGATGTTTCGCGAGTCGTTGGCGCCGAATCACGGCATGCTGTTCGTGTTCGAACGCAAGGGCATCCACTGCATGTGGATGCGTAATACGCTGATACCGTTGTCGGTTGCGTTCATCGATGACGACGGGCGCATCGTCAATATCGAAGACATGGCGCCGCAAACCGAAACGAGCCACTGCGCGCGCACGCCGGTGCGTTACGCGCTCGAAATGAGCCGCGGCTGGTTCGCCAGCCGCGGCATCAAGCCAGGCGCGGTGATCGACGGCATCGCGCCGCGCGCTCCGGCAAGGTAGCACAGCGTCGCCGCCCGCCGCCTACAAGCCGGCGTTCTGCTGGGCGACCATGCAGTAGAGCATCGGAATCGACAGCATGGTGTTGAAGCGCGAGGTGAGCATCGCCAGCCGCGCCGCCTTGGTCTTCTCCTCGGCCGCCACTTGCACGATGCCGAGCGCCTTCTTCTGGTTCGGCCAGATGATGAACCAGACGTTGAACGCCATGATCAAGGCGAGCCACATGCCGATGCCGATAGCGTGTACGCCCTTGGTCAGCGTGAGCGCGGCCGCCAGGTAACCGTTCATCCAGGCCAACAGCAGCCCAGTGATCACGGTGGCAAGTGCCGCCCAGCGGAACCAGAACAACGCGGTCGGCGCGATCACTTTGCTGACCGCCGGCTTCTGCTCGTCGGGGATCTTGGACATCGATGGGGTCTGCACGAAGTTGAAGTACCACAGCAGCCCGATCCACATCACGCCCGCCAGCACGTGCAGCCAGCGCATGAAGAAACGCGACCAGCCCATGTCGACGGCGATCATCTGGCCGGTGGCCAGACCGGCCAGCACCACGATGACGATCAGCAGAACGACGCCCGCGGTAACGGTGCGTCCGAGCGATTGCAAGATCGCGCCCATCAGTGACCTCCTCTTTTGATTCCTTTTGATTCGTCGTCTGTGCCGCTTCGGCAGGCGCGGCGAAAGGCGGCGCGAATCTATCACAGCGACGCGCGCGCACGCGCGCAACCCTGCGCGGTGCGCGGCTACTGCGAGCGTGGCTCGCGTGCGCTCGGATCGAGGTCTTCGACGCGAGCCGAGGCGCCGCCATCGGCGAAGCGCAGCGAAACGACGTCGCCGGCAGCGAGCTGTGTCACGCGCGTGACGGCACGCCCACGCGCGTCGCGCACGATGCTGTAACCGCGCGCCAACACAGCGGCGGGATCCAGCTGCGCGAGCGCGCCGGCGAGCCGAGCCAGGCGCGCTCGCTCGACCTGCAGCGAGCTGGCGGCAAGCGATGCCAGACGCGCGGCGGTTGCCTGCAACGCGTGGCGCGCGCGGCCGACGTCCGGCCGCCGCAGCCGGTTGCCGATTGCAGACAGTCTCTCGCGTTCGTTGCGCATCGTCGCGTGCTGTGCGCGCCCGGCGCGCAACACGAGTTGCTCGAGCCGAGCCCGCGTGCCGGCCAGGGCCGCGCGCGGCGTGGCGAGCGTACGTTGGGCGTAGTCGAGGCGCTGCTGGCAGACATCGAGTGCGCCGCGAGCGAGTTGCCGCAGCCGCCGCGCGGCGTCGTGCAGACGAGCGCGCAGCACCGCGACGTCGGGGGCGGCAAGCTCGGCCGCTGCGGTCGGTGTGGGCGCGCGCAGATCGGCGGCGAAATCGGCGATCGTAAAGTCGGACTCGTGGCCGACGCCGACGACGACGGGAATGCGGCACGCCCGCAACGCGCGCGCCACGACCTCTTCATTGAAGGCCCACAGATCCTCGAGCGAGCCCCCGCCGCGCACCAGCAGCAGCACATCGACCTCGGCACGCGCCGAAGCCGTCGCCAGCATGGCGGCGATACGCTCGGCGGCGCCCTCGCCCTGCACCGGCGTCGGGTACACGACCACGCGACAGTACGGCGCGCGCCGCGCCAATGTGGTGACGACGTCGTGCAACGCCGCCGCCTGCAGCGAGGTGACCACGCCGACGGCGCGCGGCAGCGCCGGCAGCGCACGCTTGCGCGCGTCATCGAATAGCCCTTCGGCCGCCAGCCGCTGGCGACGGCGCAGGAACTCCTCGTACAGGCGCCCCAGCCCCGCCGGCTGCACCGATTCGATCGTGAGTTGATACTCCCCGCGCGGTTCGTACAGCGCCACCTGCGCCAAGACCTCGACCGCCTCGCCGTCGCGCAATGGCCGCGGCACGAGCGCGTTACGGCTGCGAAACATCACGCAGCGCACTTGTGCCCGGTCGTCCTTGAGCAGGAAGTACCAGTGGCCGCTGGCGGCACGGGCGAAGCCGGAGACCTCCCCGATCACTCGCACCAGCGGGAACCCACGCGACAGCACTTCAGCAACGGCGCGGTTGAGCAAGGAAACCGTCAAGATTTCCCGCGCCGTTGCTGAATCTCCAGCTTCGAACTCAAGCGCCGCGCGGCTTTCCAAAGCAAACCTTTCCACAAAGCCCGTCGTTGCTAGCGTAGCGACCCCGGCCGCGGCGCCGACAACATGGTTTCATCCAAGTGCTTGATCCGGCGTGCGATTTGCGCCCGGACCGGCCCATCGATCGACCTGCGAGCGACCGCTGCGCACTTCTGCGGGGCGTCTGTCGCCGATTTGTCCACAAAGTTGTCCACAAGCAAGCGGGCCGCCAAGCGCCCCGAGGGACGCCCGGCGGCGTCGACTACACTGCGCCCGCTTTTTGCAGCACGAAGGAGTCGCTCCGTTGTTCGCGATCGTACAAAGCCTGGGCTGGCCCGTCTGGCCCCTGATCGTCGCCTCGGTCGTCGCTCTGGCCCTGATCATCGAACGCGCCACGGCGCTGCGGCGCGCGCGCATCGCGCCGCCGACCTTGTTGCAGGACGTGCTCGCGCTGCACGCCAAGCGCCAGATCACGCCCGAGGTGATCGGCCGGCTCGAGCAAAACTCGCCGCTCGGCCGCATCCTCGCCGCCGGGCTGCGCAACGAGCGCGCCCCGCGCGACGTCGCGGTGCACGCGGTCGAAAGCGCCGGTGCCCACGCGGCGCACGAGCTGTCGCGCTACCTGACGCTGTTGGGATCGATCGGATCGGTCGCACCGCTGCTCGGCCTGTTCGGCACCGTCGTCGGAATGATCGAGATCTTCGCCTCGCAGCAGGCCGGGTCCAACCCGCAGCAACTGGCGCACGGCATCTCGCTGGCGCTGTACTGCACGGCATTCGGCATCATCGTCGCGGTGCCGGCAGTGCTGATGTACCGGCACTTCCGCACGCGCGTGGAGGCGTTTCTGGTCGACATGGAGCAACAGGGCCAGCGCCTGCTCGACGCCCTGTTCGCCGAGCGGCCTACACGGAGCGCCTGATGCGGTTCCGGCGCCCGCACGACGAGGATCCGGAGGTCAACCTGATCCCGCTGATCGACGTGCTGCTGATCGTTCTGATCTTCCTCGCGGTGACCACCACCTATTCGCGCTTCGCGGAACTTCAGATCGAACTGCCACAGGCGGAGGCCAATCGCACGCAGAACCGGCCGCACGAGATCCAGATCGGCGTCACGGCCGATGGCCGCATCGCGATCGAGCGCTCGCTGCTGCCAGTGGTGGAGCCGGCCGCGGT
>JAKANT010000235.1 GCA_021823635.1 Pseudomonadota bacterium | reverse complement strand
GCGCCAGCGATGCGGCTGCGCGCCGGTGTGATGCGCGAGCGAGGGCGCGCGCCGCCCTGGAGCCCGACGCCGCGGCCGACGAGCGCATCGTGCCCGCCGACATCGGCGAGCCGGAGGCGTGGCTGTGCCTGGTCGAGGTCTACGCCGCCAACGGGCGCGCCGACCAAGCCAGCGCGGCGCGCAACCGCGCTGCGGCCTGGTTGGAACGCACCGAACGCGAGCAGGTGGCGGCCGAATTTCGCGAATCGTTCCGCCGCCGCAATCCCGTGCACTGGGCGATTTGGAGCGGCCGCGGCGTCGCCCCCGCGCGTCGGCCGGGCTGACGCGCGGGCGCGTCGATCGCGTCCGACTGGGCGGGGCGCTCGTGCTGCGGCCGCTTGCCGGCAGGTAAAGTGCGCGCCTTCGAGGGAGGAATCGGGCATGCCCGCCCAGGAATACCTGCGCCGCATACTGAACGCGCGCGTCTACGACGTGGCGGCGGAAACGCCGCTGGAAGTGGCCCCGCAGCTGTCCGAGCGTCTCGGCAACACCGTGCTGCTGAAGCGCGAGGACCTGCAGCCGGTGTTTTCGTTCAAGCTGCGCGGCGCGTACAACAAGATGGTCAACCTGGCGCCGGAGGCGCTGAAGCGCGGCGTGATCGCCGCTTCCGCCGGCAACCACGCGCAGGGCGTGGCGCTCGCCGCCGGCAAGCTCGCCTGCCGGGCGACGATCGTGATGCCGGTCACCACACCGCAGGTCAAGGTCGATGCGGTGCGCGCGCGCGGCGCCGAGGTGGTGCTGTTCGGCGACTCGTATTCGGATGCCTACGCGCAGGCGCTCGAGCTGCAGGCCAAGCACAAGTACACCTTCGTGCACCCGTTCGACGATGCGGACGTGATCGCCGGCCAGGGCACGATCGGCATGGAGATCCTGCGCCAGCATCATCCGGCCGAGCACGGGCCGCTGGCGGCGATCTTCTGTCCGATTGGCGGCGGCGGGCTGGTCTCGGGCGTGGCCGCCTACGTGAAAGCGCTGCGCCCGGAGATCCGCGTGATCGGCGTGCAGACCGAGGACTCCGACGCGATGCGCCGCTCGCTCGCCGCCGGCCGGCGGCTGGCGCTGCACGACGTCGGCCTGTTCTCCGACGGCACCGCCGTGCGCATGGTGGGCGAGGAGACGTTCCGACTGTGCCGGCAGTTCGTCGACGAAGTGATCACGGTCGACACCGACGCCATCTGCGCCGCGATCAAGGACGTGTTCCAGGACACGCGTTCGATCCTGGAGCCGGCGGGCGCGCTGGCGATCGCCGGTGCCAAAGCCTATGTCGAGCGCGAGAACCCGAAACACAAGACGTTCGTGGCGATCGCCAGCGGCGCCAACATGAACTTCGACCGCCTGCGCTTCGTGGCCGAGCGCGCCGAGGTGGGCGAGCGCCGCGAAGCGGTGTTCGCGGTGACGATCCCGGAGGAGCGCGGTTCGTTCCGCCGCTTCTGCGCGCTGGTCGGCAACCGCAACGTCACCGAATTCAACTATCGCATCTCGGATGCGAAGGTCGCGCACATCTTCGTCGGCCTGCAGATCTTCAAGCCGTCGGAAGCCACGATGCTGGCGCGCACGTTCGAACGCGCCGGCTTTCCGACGCTGGACCTCACCGACGACGAGTTCGCCAAGCTGCACCTGCGCCACATGATCGGCGGGCGCTCGCCGCTTGCGCACCACGAACTGCTGTACCGCTTTGAATTTCCGGAGCGCCCGGGCGCGCTGATGAAGTTTCTGGAGAGCATGTCGCCGAACTGGAACATCTCGCTGTTCCACTACCGCAACCAGGGGGCCGATTACGGCCGCATCCTGGTCGGGTTGCAGGTGCCGCCGGACGAAAAGCGCCAGTTGCGCGAATTCCTCGCCACGCTCGGCTACCGCCACTGGGACGAAAGCGGCAACCCGGCCTACAAGCTGTTCCTCGCGTAGGTCGCGGTCGGATCTTCCGTTGCCGGTGCGCCGCCGTCGGCCGCAGCATGCGCGCCGTCAACGGCGAACGAAAAGACGGAGGCGGCCATGGATGCGCGCGCGGCGGTCGCGCAGCCGCCGGAAGACAAATGGCTCGAGTTCCTGGCGCTCGAGCCGCGCCTGCGGGCCGAGCTGCATCGCGCCGCTGTGGCGGCCAAAGCGCCGATCGACAACCTGCGGCGCGTCGCCCGGCGTACCTCTGGCTGCTGGCGACGGCCGTTGTGACGTGGCTATTCCGTTGAGCGGCCAAACCCGCCGGCGCGCGAGATCGGGGCATGGTCCGGCCCGTTGCCCGGTCCGCGTCAATCCGCGGCCCACCCACCGAACCAGCGTCGCAACCGTTCGCCGATCGAGCGCAGCGCCGCGGCGAAGGCGCCCGCCGACGGAAAGCCCACCTCGGCATCGATCGCCCGCGCAGCGAGCGCTTGGCGCACGAAATCGCCGACCACGTGCAGCGCGTTGTTCGCGCCCTGCCCCCAGTGATCGCTGCGCAGCGTGACGCGTGGATCGTTGAACCCCACCCAGGCGCCAGCCACGAGCTGCGGGTGCATCAGGATGAACCAGCCGTCGGCGTTGTTCTGCGAGGTCCCGGTCTTGCCCGCCACATCGGCACCGATGCCGTGTGCGGTACGGATGGCGCGGCCGGTTCCGCGATCGACCGCGCCGCGCAGCAGGTCCAGCAGCTTGATCGCCACTTCGCGCTCGAGCGCCGGCTCGGCCGGCGCCGGCGCCTGGAACAGGACGCGACCGTCGCGGTCGGTGACGCGCGTGACCAGACGCGGCGCGCGATAGACGCCCTCGGCGGCGAGCGTGGCGTAGGCGGCCGCCATCTCGAGCAGCGTCACCTCGCTCGTGCCCAGCGCCAGCGACGGCACCGCCTGCAACGGGCTGTCGCGCACCCCAGCGCGCCGTGCGAAGTCGGCCACGCGCTGGGCGCCGACTTCGCCCACCAACTGCGCGGTCACCGCATTGCGCGAGTACACAAGGCCGTCCTCGAGGCTCAGCGTGCGGCCGCTCGCGCCGCCGAGGTCACCGGGCCGCCACAGCTTGCCGTCGGGCAGTCGCAGCGCGACCGGCCGGTCGACGACCTCGCGCCGCAGGTCGATGCCGGCCTCGAGCGCTGCCCCGTAGACGAACGGCTTGAACGTCGAACCGGGCTGGCGGCGCGCCTGCGCCACGTGATCGAAACGGTCGAGGGCGAAGTCGCGCGCGCCGACCCACGCGCGCACGTGCCCGCTGCGCGGATCGATGGCGACCAGGCCTGCCTCCAGCCGGGTCTTGCGCGCGCGCAATTCGGCCATGAAGCGGGCGTCGGCGGTCAGCCGCGCCAGCGCCTGGTCGTCCGTCAGGCCATCGTCGACGAGCTGTGCGTACTGCGGTGTTTCGCGCACGAACGTCGCCAGCAGCGCCGCGTTGCTGTCCCAGAAATGGCGAAACGGCTCGACGCGCCGCCGCGCCTGCGCGTAGGCCTCGGGGCGCGTGGAAAGCAGCTTGGCCTGCGGCAGCGCCCATTCGACGTCGGCCACCGCTTGCAGCGCCTCGAGCTGGCGGACCACCGCCGCCGTCGCCATCCTCTGCAGCTTCGGGTCGAGGGTCGAATGCACCACCAGGCCGTCGGCGTACAGGTCGTAGCCGCGCGCCTCGCCCCATTCGGCGAGCCAGCGGCGAACGGTTTCGGCGAAGTGCGGCGCGGCCCCGAGGTCGAGGTCCTGACGCGCGAATTGCAGTCGCAGCGGCTGGCGCTGCAGCCGTTCGTACAGCGGCGCCGCCAGCGCGCCGTGCTTGACCATCTGCGCCAGCACCACGTTGCGGCGCTCGCGCGCACGCTCCGGCGCGAGCACGGGGTTGTACGCGCGCGTGCCCTTCAGCATGCCGATCAGCGTCGCGCCTTCCGCCACCGTCAGCTCGGCGGCCGGCTTGTCGAAGTACGTGCGCGCGGCCATCTCGAGCCCGAAGGCGTTGTAGTGAAACGGCACCGTGTTCAGGTATGCCTCGAGGATCTCGCGCTTCGAATAGGCGCGCTCGATGCGCACCGCGGTGATCATTTCCTTCAGCTTGCGCGTGACCGTCGGCGCGCGGCCGATCTCGGCGGCGAAGAAGTTGCGCGCCAGCTGTTGCGTGATCGTCGAGCCGCCCTGGCGGTCGCCGGTCAGCGTGTGCAGGACCGCGGCCGCGGTGCGCCACCAATCGATGCCTGCATGGCTCCAGAAGCGGTGATCCTCGGTGGCGATCAGGGCGTCGATCACGTGCGGCGGCACGCGCTCGAGCGCGATCCATTCGCGCGTGCGGCGGCGAAAGGTCGTCAGCACCGAACCGTCGGCCGCCAGCAGCACGCGCAGGCGCTCGCGGCGTGCCGCGAGCA
>JAKANT010000234.1 GCA_021823635.1 Pseudomonadota bacterium | reverse complement strand
GGTCTCGCGCAACAAACTGAAATCGGCGCGGCACGTCTGGCGCACGTACCGCGAGGTCGAAGGGCTCGGGCTGCTTCGCTCGACATGGGCCTTCGTCAACTACGCCGGCCGCGCCGCGGTGAAATACGGACGCTTCTGACGCGGTGGCGGACGTCCTCAGCAAAGTCTTCGTGACCGGTGCCAACGGCTTCATTGGCCGCAACGTCTGCGAACGGCTTGAACGCGTCGGCTTTGCAGTCACTCGCGCCTGCCGTTCCCTTGCGCCCGGCGAGGACCCACACCGTTGGATCGTGACGGGCGATCTCGAGCGCTGCGAACGTTTGCCCGAATCGATCTCGGGGCACGACGCCATCGTGCACCTAGCGGGCCGCGCGCACGTACTGCGGGAGGCCGAGAACGACCCGCGCGCGGCCTACCAGCGCGCCAACGTGGAAGCCACGGCGCGCCTGGCGGCCGCCGCCGTGGCCGCCGGCGTTCGGCGTTTCATCTTCGTCAGCTCGATCGGCGTGCATGGCAACCGCGCCGAGCGGCCACTGACCGAGAACGATCCGCCCGCCCCTTGCGAGCCGTACGCACAATCCAAACTGCGCGCCGAACGGACGCTCGCCGAGATCGCGCGCGCGTCCGCGATGCAGACCGTCGTGCTGCGACCGACGCTCGTCTACGGCCCCCAATGCCCGGGCAACATGGCACGGCTGGCACGGCTCGTGGCGCGCGGTCTGCCGCTTCCTTTCGCGGGCTTTACCGCCCGCCGCAGCCTGATCGGCGTGGAGAACCTCGCCTCGCTGATCGAGGCGGCGCTTCTGCATCCGGCCGCGGCGGGCGAAACGTTTTTCGCCGCCGACGGTGAAGACCTCTCGCTGCCGGAGCTGATCGCGCATCTGGCCGCCGGCCTTGGCGTGCGGGCGCGCCTGTTCAAGGCGCCGACCGGGTTGATCGCGCTCGCGGCCCGCATGGCCGGTCAGGGTGCGGCCTTCGACAAGCTGACCGCGCCGCTGCGCGTCGACGCCGGCAAGGCGCGGCGACTGCTCGGTTGGTCGCCGCCCGTGCCCGTTGCCGAAGGTTTGCGCGCGACCGGTCGTTCGTTCGCGTCCCCGGAGGCCGCGTGACGACGGCACTCGAACTCGGGCTCGTAGCCCCGGTGTTTTTCGCCGCCCTTGCAGGCACCGCTCTGCTTCGCCGCTACGGCGAGAAGAAGCTGCTCGATGTGCCCAACGAGCGCAGCTCGCACTCGCAACCGGTGCCGCGCGGCGGCGGCGTGGCGATCGTGCTGGCACTCTTTGCCGGCGTGTTCGTCTTGTGGTGGCGCGGCGCGATACCGACACCGCTCGCGGCGACGCTGATGGTAGGAGGCGGCCTGGTGGCCGCGATCGGCTTCTGGGACGACCACGTGAACCTTTCGGCACGTGTGCGCTTCGCGCTGCACCTGGCGGCCGCTGCGCTGGCGGTCGCAATGCTCGAGCCCGTGCAGCGCGTCCCGTTCGGCGATGTTTTGCTTGCCATGCCCGCTTGGCTGGCGTGGCCGTTATCGCTGATCGCGGTCACCTGGCTGCTGAACCTCTACAACTTCATGGACGGCATCGACGGCATCGCGGCCGGAGAGGCGGTCTGCGTGGCCGTGGGCGGCGCGCTCGTCGCCCACCTGATCGATGTCGAGCTGCCGGGCTTGCTGCTGCTCGCCGCAGCCGCCACCGGCTTCCTGGTTCTGAACTGGCCACCGGCGCGGATCTTCATGGGCGACGCCGGCAGCGGCTTCCTCGGCTACGCGTTTGCGGTGTATCTGCTGTTCAGCGCCAACGCCGACGCGCGCTTTCTATGGGTGTGGGCGATCCTTCTCGCGGTGTTCTGGGTCGATGCCACGGTCACGCTCGTGCGGCGCGTCGCCGCCGGCGAGCGCTGGTACGCGGCACACCGCACGCACGCCTACCAGCACGCGACGGCCCGTTACGGCCGCCATCTGCCCGTGACACTGGCCGTGATCGCGATCGACCTCCTTGTACTGCTGCCGCTCGCGGCCCTCGCGGCGTTGCGACCGCAGTACGCGCACCTCCTGGCAGCCACGGTGGCGGCGGCGGTCACCGCGTTGGCGATTGCATTTCGGGCCGGACGCGGTCCGATCCTCGGTGACGCTTGACCTCTAGCGCGTGCGCCAATCCCACCCAGCGTCTTTTCCGCGCCGCTCGCGTTCGCAGCGCGATCACCGCGCCTTGGCTACAAAGCGGACCCTTTCGATCCCCTCGAAGTCTGCCTCCTGGGTCCAAAGAATGGCGCCGTACTCGCGGGCCGTGGCGAGCATGACCGAATCCGCCAACGGCAACTTGTGCGCCACGCCAAGGCGAGCGGCCGACAGCGCGATCTCTGCATCCAGCGTGACCACGTGACCTTGTCGCATGTAGGCCACGGCCTGCAGGGCGGCATCTTCGTCGCGTTGCTGCAGAACCCGCTTGAATGCTTCAAGCAAACTGATCGTCGGGGCGATCAGACGTGCGGTGTCGGCGATCGGTTTGGCAAACAAACCCGCGTTAGGACCGTCGGCAAAGGACTCGAGCCAGCCGGATGAGTCGACGACGTTCAAACCCGGTCCTTGTCGCGTTGCACGGAAGTATCGATGCCGCGCAGAAACCCCCGCATCTGCTTGATGTTGCGTATCGGGATGAACTCGGCACGCCCCCGGTGCACGATCACCTCGAGCTTCTGTCCCGGCTTGATCGTCAGCGACTCGCGAACCTCCTTCGGAATGACGACCTGGAATTTCTCCGACACGGTCACCGTCGTCGTACGAGCTCCTTATCGATCGATCGAAATCGCGTAAAGGCTAGACGAACGGGCCCGTGCCGTCATAGCGCCGAGCGTGCGAGCAGGCCCGCCGCCCACCCTACGAAGGACCGCACGCGCTACTCCAATCGCAACGACCTCGAGCCAACCTATTTCAACGCTGACCTACACCCTCGCCACTGACGACGCGCACTGCAACTCCTACGGCGCATGCGTATAGTTGCGCGGCAGCGGCAGCCGTTTTCACCGCGCTGGCGATCGTGCTCGGTGCCAGGCGCCGCCCGATGGTATCCGGAGCCGCTCGATGTCCGTCACCTGGAGCAAGCTGCCTGTGCGACCGAACTGGCGCGCGCTGCTCGCCTGGGTGCACGACGTCGGCGCTGCGGCTGTGTCGCTGCTGCTCGCCTACGCGATACGGCTGAATTTCGAGGGCCCGTGGTGGGTTTTCGAGTCCGCGTGGATCCTGCTCCCGTGGTTGCTGCCGGTGCAGGCGGCGGCTTTCTTTGCGAGCGGCCTGTACCGGGGCCTGTGGCGCTATGCGAGCCTGCGCGACATCCGGCGCATCGCGCTCGCGGCCGGACTGGCCACCGCCGCGATTCCGCTCGTGACCTTGGTCGCACGGCTCGAGATCGTGGTGCCGCGCTCCGTGCTGGTGATCTTTCCCGTGCTGCTCATTTTCTTTATGGCGGGCAGCCGGCTCGCCTACCGTATGTGGCGCGAGCACAAGCTCACGGTCGTCACCCGCGAGCAGGGCGACCCGGTCATCGTCATCGGCGCCGGCAACGCCGCCGCCAAGCTGCTGCGCGAACTTGCCAACAGCACGCTGTACAAACCGGTCGCTTTGCTGGACGACGACCCTCGGAAGCTTGGCCGCATTATCGAAGGCGTGCGCGTGGTCGGCCGCACCGATCAATACGCCGAGATCGCGCGCCAGTTCAACACCAACGTCGCCATCATCGCGATGCCCGGCGTGACGCACGAAGCCAGGCGCAGGGTCGTGAAGATCTGTTCGGAGGCCGGCGCGCGCATTCTGACCGTGCCGTCGTTCGAGGAGATGCTGCGCGGCACCCACGGCGGCGTGCGTCAAATCGAGGTCGAAGACCTGCTCGGCCGCGATCCGGTTCAGCTCGACCTCGGTGCGCTACACCGCTCGTACGCAGGCAAGGTCATCCTGGTGACCGGCGCCGGTGGCTCGATCGGATCCGAGTTGTGCCGGCAACTGCTGCGCTGCGCCCCGGCCGAACTCGTGCTGTTCGACATCAGCGAATACGCCATCTACCGGTTAACGGAAGACTTGGCCCCGCTGCAACCGGCCTGCAGGATCGTGGCACTGATCGGTGACGTGAAGGATCAGGCGCGGGTGGACGAGATCATGTCGGAGTACCGGCCAGCCGTGGTTTTCCACGCGGCCGCGTACAAGCACGTGCCATTGATGGAGGACCTGAATGCCTGGGAGGCGGTGCGGAACAACGTTTACGGAACCTACGTCGTCGGCGAATCGGCGGTGCGCCACGGCGTGGAACGCTTCGTCCTCGTCTCGACCGACAAGGCGGTCAATCCGACCAACGTAATGGGGGCCTCGAAGCGGCTCGCG
>JAKANT010000233.1 GCA_021823635.1 Pseudomonadota bacterium | reverse complement strand
GTAACACCCTCGTAAACGCCCGACAGGATCTCCACCCGATCGGATTCGCGCCGCTGCGTGACGTGGCGCGAGGTACCGGGCTTGCGCCGGTCCAGATCACGCTGCATGTCCTCGGGCGCGAGCGGCAGGCCGGGCGGACAGCCGTCGACCACGCAGCCGATGGCCGGCCCGTGCGACTCGCCGAAGTTGGTGACGCGGAAAAGGTGGCCGAAGGTCGAACCTGGCATGACGCGACGATTGTACGGGCGCGCGCCGCCGAACCGCCTGCTACGGTGAAGAAAAGAAATCGCGCGTGTGAAAGACCGCGGCCGACAGGCGGTGCCCACCGTCGGCGAGCGTGCGCTTGAGCACGAACTCGAACAACAGCGGATTGATGGCGCGGATGCGCGCCAGCACGTCCGCCGCCTGCCGCGTCAGCCAGCGCGCCTCGACGAAGCGATCGAGCGAATAGATCAGCGCCATGCCGGGCAGCGGGTAGTCCGCGCCGTGCAGCAAGCGCGGGTGCCAGTCGGCGCGGCGCAGGATTTCGCGCTGCACGTCCAACGCGCGGTTGCGCTGGAACACCGCCGCCAGATCCGCGTACAGCAGCCGCTGGTAGGCGCGATCGTCGAACAGCCGTTTGAATAGCGCGAAGCTCGCCACGCGCGGGCCGTCCTCGCCGCCGGCGTCCAGATCGCGCGCAGACCCGAGGGTTGCGGCATGCGCGATCACGACCCGCACGCCGGCATCCAGCGCCCGGCGCACGCGTAGCGGATTGTTGAATGCCTCCCGCCGCGCGCCGGGCGCGGCGACTTCCTCGCCGCAATGGATCACCAGCGGCAGGCGCAGCGCGGCCAGGCGCGCGTAGAAGGCATCGCAGCGCGGCGAGGCCGGGTCGATGGCCATCGCGGACGGCAACCATTTGACGGCCCGCGCGCCCAGCGCCCGTGCCTGCTCGAGCCGCTCCAGCGCATCGTCCCGGTACGGATGGATCGACGCCACCCATTCGAAACGCTGCGGATAGCGGCGCGCCACCGCCGCCGCGTACGCGTTCGGCGTGTAGAAGGTCGATTGCCGCGGCAGTTCCCGTCCGTCCTCGCCCACCGCGTAGTCGAACGCGAACAGCAGCATGCGGAAGCCCTGGGGCATCGCGTCCGCCAGCGCTCGCAGCCGCTCGACGTACTGCGCGTCGATGCCGTCGCCTTCCTCGACGCAGGCGGCCGCGAGAATCAACTTGCGGCGGAGGCGTTCGATCGGATGCAACCAGCTTTCGGTGCGCGGATCGACATACGCCCCGCTGCCGGAATCGCCGGTGCCGATCAGATGCGCGTGTGCGTCCCACACACGCGCCGCCTCCAGGCCCTCCCAGGCAGCCGCCACCAGTTCGTGCCGCGCCAGTTCGGCCGGCAAGGGTTCGCGGCAGTCGATCGCCTGCGCCCGCGCCGTCGCGGCGGCGGCTGGCACCGCGCAGCCGAAACGTAGGAAGGCGCGTCGCCGCATGTTCACCGAAGCTCGGCGCCGCCTGCGGCTCGCGTCGCAAACGCGCCGCGATTCACGCGGCGATTGCCTGCGCCAGCGCCAGCCCCGAGAGGTAAGCGCCCTCGACGCGTGGACCGTTGCACCAATCGCCGGCCACACCGACGCGCGCCTGTTCGTCCCACAAGAACGCCGTCGGCAGCGGGTTCACCGGTGTCGCGTAGCGCCAGCGCACCGCAGCCAGGTGGCGCGGCGCGACCGCGCGGCCGACGCGCGCCGAGAACGCGCGCACGAGCCATTGGGCGGCCTGCGCCTCCGGCATGTCGAAATACTGCCGCGACCACCGCGGCCGCGCGTGCAGCACCCAGCGCTCGGCCACGCCGGCGACCTCGGCGCGCCCCGGCTTGCTGCTGTCGCGAGCGATCCAGCCGAGGATCGGATCGTCGTTGACGAAGGCACCGTCGAATTCGAGGCCGCTGGGACGCGCGAGCGCCAGCGTCGCCGCCCAGCACGGCTCCCAGTCGACGACCGCCAGCTTGTCGGCGAGCGGCGAATGCCCGGCGAGCAGGGAAACCGCCTGCGGCGAGGGCAGCGCCAAACAGACGGCGTCGAAGCCGCTCACCGAAAGCTCGCGCCCCCGGTCATCGTGCAGCAGCCACAACCCGCCGCGCCGATCGATGCGCCGCACGCAGGTGCCCAAACGCACGTCCAGGCCCTGGGCCAGCCAGCGGCCGATCGCGCCCATGCCCGGTACGCCGACGAAGCGCTCGGTCGGGCTCGCCTTGTCGACCAGCGTGCCACCGCTGAAGGCGGCGATCCGCGCGCGCCAGCGGCGCGCGATGCCGCGGTCGAGCCAGCGCTGCACGACCGGCTCGAAGCGGTGATGACTGACGGTGAAATACTGCGCGCCGGTATCGAAGGTGCCGGGCTCGGCGGCGACGGTGGCCACACGCCCGCCGGCGACGAGCTGTTTCTCGAAAACGGTGACCCACGCGCCGCGCGCCAGCAGCTCGTGTGCGCAGGCGAGCCCCGCAATGCCCGCGCCGACGACGGCGACGCGCGGTCTGGCGAGCCCGACCGTCACCCGCTAACCGACTCCTGTTCGGGCCAGTCGCGGATGTACGCCTTCAGCATACGGTTCTCGAAGCTCTGCTCCTCGAGCACCGCCTTGGCGACGTCGTAGAACGAGATCACGCCCATCAGCGTGCGGCCCTCCATCACCGGCAGGTAGCGCACGTGCTTGTCGAGCATCAGGCGCCGCACTTCGTTGACGTCGGTGTCCGGCGTGACGGTGAGCGGCGCATCGTCCATCACGTTGCGCACCTTCTGGTCGCCGAGCGTGCCCTGGTTGCTATAGAGCGTCTTGATCACCTCGCGAAAGGTCAGCATGCCGACCAGTTCGCCGCGTTCCATCACGACCACCGAACCGATGTCGTTCTCGGCCATGCTCTGCACCGCCAGCCACAGCGTGTTTTCCGGCGTCACGGTGAAAAGCGCGTTGCCCTTGACGCGCAGGATGTCGCTGACCTTCATCGTTTGCCTCCCCGAAGAGCCGCCGACTCGCCGGCCATGCTAGCGGAAGCGGCGATCCGAGGGAATCGCAGTCAGACGCGGCGCAGCCAACCCAGTCCGGCGCTGGTGCCGCCCGGACGCTCGCCGGCGGCGGGCCGGTATTCGCAGCCGACCCAGCCGCGATAGCCGAGCGCGTCGAGGCGCCGGAACAGATACGGATAGTTGATCTCGCCGACGTCGGGTTCGAAGCGCTCCGGCACGCCGGCAATCTGCACGTGCCCGATCGCCGGAAACAGCCGCTCGAGCTTGCGCGCCACATCGCCTTCCATGATCTGCAGGTGATAGACATCGAACTGCAGCTTCAGGTTGGGGCGCGCCAGCGCCGCGATCGTTTCGGCCGCGTCACGCGAGGAATGCAGGAAGTAGCCAGGCATGTCGCGCGTGTTGATCGGCTCGATCATCACCTCGATGCCATGCGGCGCGAAGGCGTCGCACGCGTACGCCAGGTTGCGCCGATACACGCGCTCGCACTCCGCGCGCGGCGCCTCGCCCGGCTTGCCCGCCATCACGTGCACGCGCGGCGCGCGCACCGTACGGGCATAGTCGAGTGCAACCGCGATCGATTCCTCGAACTGCCGTTCGCGCCCCGGCAGCGCCGCCAGCCCGCGTTCGCCGGCGTCGAAATCGCCCTGCGGCGCGTTCATCAGCACCAGTTGCACGCCGGCCTGCGTGAGCGCGGCGCGCAGCTGCGCCGCCTCGACCGCATACGGCGACTGCACCTCGACCGCGGCGAAGCCGTCGCGCGCCGCCGCGGCGATGCGCGCGGCCAGCGCATGCTCCGGATACATCAGGCTGATGTTGGCGGCGAAGCGCGGCATCAGGCGAGCAACAGCTTGAAGCGTTCGACTTCGCGCATCACGGCGGCGCGCACGGGCGGCTCCCAGACCGAGTGGCCGGCGTCCGGAACGATCACGTAGCGCGCGTTCGGCCAGGCGCGCGCCAGTTCGTCGGCGCTGACGATCGGGCACACCATGTCGTAGCGCGCCTGCACGATCGACGCCGGCAAATGGCGAATGCGGTACAGGTTGGCGAGCAGCTGGTTCGGCGCCAGAAAGCAGCGGTGCGCGAAATAGTGCGCTTCCAACCTGGCCAGCCCGAGTGCCTCGTCGGCGAAGTGCCGCACCAGATCGGGATTCGGCAGCAGCGTCGAGCAACTGCCCTCGAACTCGCTCCAGGCGCGCGCGTACGGCAGGTGTACGCGCGGGTCGGGGTCGAACAGCCGCTTCAGGTACGCGCGCAGCACGTCGTCGCGCTCTTCGCGCGGAAGCATCTCGACCAGTCGCCGCCACGCCTCCGGGAAAATCTGGCGCAGGCTGTTCAGGAACCAGTCGATCTCGCTTTCGCGGCACAGGAACACGCCGCGCAGCACGAAACC
>JAKANT010000232.1 GCA_021823635.1 Pseudomonadota bacterium | reverse complement strand
ACGGCCGGGATGTCGTAGATGGGCTTGTCGGGGTACAGCTCGACGCACTGCCCGCCCAGGTGGGGCAGGCTGTCGATGACATGGGCCTTGATCTCCAGCAGCCCGAGCTCGAACACCTGGAACAGCCCGACCGGGCCGGCGCCCACGATCACGGCATCGGTTTCGATCGGGCCGTCGTGCTCGGCCGCGGTGCGGGTAATCGCGTCGTTCACTTGCGTGTCCATCGTTGCCGGTCGCGAAGATTAATCGACCGCGGCCGCGCCGCAGGATTGACGGCCGTGGGCCGCTGAAGTAAGGTCGCCGTCCAGTTATGAAGTGAAAGCTTCATTAAGGGACTGTACCAAATGCGGCGGCCGCCGGCACCCACGCAAAGGCGAAAGGCCGAGCGGCCGTCCGATCGGGACGCAGTGGCCGGGCAATGAGCTATCTGAGGCCCCACCGGCTCGACGCGGCGCTCGCCGAACTGGCGCGCGCGCCCTACTTGGTGGTCGCCGGCGGCACTGACGTCTACCCCGCCCATGTGGGGCGCGCGATCGAGCGGTCGATCCTCGATATCTCGGCGCTGGACGCGATGCGCGGCGTAAGCGACGCCAACGGCGCGCTGCGCATCGGCGCGCTGACCACCTGGAGCGAGATCGCACGGCGGCCGCTGCCGCGCCACTGCGCGGCGCTCGCGCAAGCCGCGCGCGAAATCGGCGGCCGCCAGATCCAGAACCGCGGCACGATCGGCGGCAATCTGTGCAACGCCTCGCCGGCCGCGGACGGCATCCCGCCGTTGCTCGCGCTGGATGCGGCCGTGGAGCTGGTTTCGGCCGCCGGCGCGCGCAGACTGCCGCTCGCACAGTTCGTGCTCGGCAATCGCCGCACCGCCTGCCGCCCCGACGAATTGCTGGCGGCCGTCATCGTGCCGCCGCGCTCGCAGGCGGCCGTCTCGACCTTTCTGAAGCTCGGCCACCGGCGTTATCTGGTGATTTCGATCGCGATGGTCGCGGCGGTGCTCGACTTCGACGCCGACGACCGCGTCGCGTACTGCGGCGTGGCGGTCGGCGCCTGCTCGGCGGCGGCGCAGCGGCTGCCCGTGCTGGAAGCCGGGCTGCTTGGTGTCGCGCGCCGCGAAGTGGCCGCGCGCGCCGAGGCCTTGATCGACGCGGCGCTCGCGCCGCTGTCCCCGATCGACGATGTGCGCGGCACGCGCGCGTATCGGCTCGAGGCCGTGCGCCGTCTGCTCGCGCGCCTGATGCAGGAGGCCGCCGCGTGAACAAACCGGCCGATCTCGCGCTGGCCCCGCTGATCGATTGCCGCGTCAACGGCCGCGCCGTCTCGCTCGCGGTCGCACCCGCCAAGCGCTTGTCTGACGCGCTGCGCGACGACCTGAATCTCACCGGCACGAAGGTGGGTTGCTCCGCCGGCGACTGCGGCGCATGCACGGTGCTGGTCGACGGCGAACAGGTCTGCGCCTGCCTGGTGCCGGTGGCGCAGGTGGCCGGCCGCAGCGTGACGACGGTCGAAGCGTCGGACCCGCTGCTCGATCGGCTGCGCGCGGCGTTCGCCGAGCACGGCGCCGCGCAGTGCGGCATCTGCACGCCCGGCATGTTGATGGCCGCGGCCGATACGCTGCGCCGCCATCCGCGGCCGACCGAGGCCCAAGTGCTCGACGGGCTGGGTGGCGTGCTGTGCCGTTGCACCGGTTACCGCAAGATCGTCGAAGCGGTGCTGGCCGCTGCCGCGGGGGTGCCCGCGCAGGCGAGTGCGCCGTCCGTCGGCGCTGCGGTGGGCAGCCGGCTGGCGCGCCTGGATGTGGCGGAGAAACTCGACGGCCGCGCGCGCTATGGCGCCGATGAAGCGCCGGCCGACGCGCTGTGGCTGCGCGTGGTCCGCTCGCCGCACGCGGCGGCGACGTTCGAATTCGGCGACCTCGAGGCGTTCGTCGCCCGCCATGGACTGGCCGGCTACGTGACCGCCGCCGACATCCCGTTCAACCGCTTCGCCATCTTTCCCGACCTGCGCGACCAGCCCGCGCTCGCCGAGGGTCGCGTGCGCTTTCGCGGCGAAGCGGTGCTGGTGCTCGCCGGCGAACGGGAGCGGCTGGAAGCGATCGACGAACGCGAAGTGCCGATCCGCTGGCAGCCGCAGCGCGCCGTGTTGGAACCCGACGAGGCGCTCGCGCCGGGCGCGCCGGTGCTGCACGAGCGCTGGCCGGACAACGTGCTGTGCCGCGGGCGCGTGGTGCGCGGCGACGTCGAGCAGGCGCTGGCGCGCGCGGCAGTGCGCATCGACGGCCGCATGACGACCAGCTACGTCGAGCATGCGTACCTCGAGCCCGAAGCGGGCTACGCCGTCTGGGGTGACGAAAGCGGTGTCCAGCGCGTGACGGTGTTCGCCTGCACGCAGACGCCATACATGGACCGCGACGAGATCGCCTCCATGTTCAAGCTCGATGCGCGGCAGGTGCGCATCGTGCCCTCGGCCGTCGGCGGCGGCTTCGGCGGCAAGCTCGACATTTCGATCCAGCCGCTGCTGGTGGCCGCCGCGCGCAAGTTCGGCCGCCCCGCGCGCATCGTCTACACGCGGCCGGAGTCGATGGTCTCGACCACCAAGCGCCATCCGGCGTCGATGCGCGCCGCGCTCGCCGCCGACGCCGCCGGCAACCTGCTCGCCTACGATTTCCACGGCGACTTCAACACCGGCGCGTATGCGTCGTGGGGGCCGACGGTCGCCAACCGGGTGCCGATCCACGCCGCCGGACCGTACCGGGTGGCCAACGTGCGGGCGACGACGCGCGCGGTGTTTACGAACAACGCGGTGGCCGGCGCATTCCGCGGCTTCGGCGTGCCGCAGTCCACCCTGCTCGGCGAGCGGTTGATCGACGAACTGGCCGAACGTCTCGGCGAAGACCCGCTCGAGTTCCGGTATCGCAACGCGCTGGCGGCGGGCGACGTCACGCCCACCGGCCAGCGGCTCGAAGCGAGCGTGGGGCTGCGCGCCTGCCTGGACGCGCTGCGCCCGGCGTGGCGCGCGGCGCGCGATCGTTGCGAGGCGTTCAACGCGCGCCAGCAACGCTTCGCGATAGCCGCTGCCGACGCGACCGATCCGCACCGCCGCTACGCGCACGGCAAGCGGCGCGGCGCGGGGATTGCCTGCATGTGGTACGGCATCGGCAACACGGTGATCGCCAATCCGTCGTCGATCAAGGTAGCCCTGCGGCGCGACGGCCGCGTGATGCTCTACAACGGCGCGGTCGACATCGGCCAGGGCACGTACACGATCCTGCCGCAGATCGTGGCCGATGCGCTCGGCGTGCCGGTGTCGCTGATCGACCAGGTGTACGCCGACACCGACCTGACGCTGGATGCCGGCAAGAGTTCGGCCTCGCGGCAGACGTTCGTCTCCGGCAATGCCGCGCGGCTCGCCGGCGAAGACCTGCGCCGCAAGCTGGCGGCGCTCGCCGGCGCCGGCGCCGACGCGCCGATCGCGCTCGACGGCGGCACGCTGATCGCGGGCGACAAGCGCCTCGATCTGGCGCAGTTGTCCGCGGACGAAAACGGCGACGTCGCGATTGGGATCGGCAGCTTCAATCCGCCGACCGTGCCGCTGGATGCCGACGGACAGGGCGTGCCGTACGCGACCTACGGCTTCGCCGCGCAGTTCGCCGAGGTCGAGGTCGACGTCGAACTCGGCACGGTGAAGCTGCTCGCGATCCACGCCGCGCACGACGTCGGCCGCGCGATCAACCCGACCCAGGTCGAAGGCCAAATCCACGGCGGCATCGCGCAGGGCATCGGCATGGCGTTGATGGAGGAGTACGTCGCCGGACGCACCGACAATTTGCACGACTATCTGATCCCGACCGCGGGCGACGTGCCGCCGATCACCGTGTATTTGATCGAAGATGCCGAGCCGCTGGGGCCGTACGGCGCGAAAGGCGTGGGGGAGCCGGCGCTGATCGCCACTGCGCCCGCCATCTTCAACGCCATTTATCACGCCTGCGGCGTGCGCCCGCCGCACGCGCCGTGCACGCCCGATCGGCTGCGCGAGCTGCTCCAACGGCGCGAGGGTCTATGAGCGAGCGCGTCGGCGAAAGCAGCGTGGGCGAGCGCTTCGAGCCGGCCGAGCCGGTCGTCGTCGCCGCCAAGCCGCCGGAGAAGATGGCGGCCAACAAGGTGCTGTGCGATGCCTGCCCGGTGCTGTGCCAGATCAGCGAAGGGCGGCTTGGCGCCTGCGACCGCTGGGGCAACGTCGGCGGCAAGCTCACGCGCATGGATCCGGTGCTGCTGCTGAAGCGGCCGGGCGCGGAAGTGATTGCCAGCGGGCACGCGCAGTGGCGCGGCCAGTGGCTGAACGACGCGCCGGTGTTCGTCTCCGGTGTAGGCAGCGGCACCACCTATCCCGACTACAAGCCGGCGCC
>JAKANT010000231.1 GCA_021823635.1 Pseudomonadota bacterium | reverse complement strand
GCAGGCGACCGCACCCGCCGCGCCGCCGATGCAGGAGAAGAAGCCCGCGCCGACGGGCGGTCAAAGCGGCGCAGCGGGCCGACCCGCCGGGCACTACCTGAAACTGGAGATGCGCCAGGGCGACCCGCAGAAGTCCGCGCCAGGCGACGCGCCGGCTGCCGCTGCCGATGCCACCCACGCGCGCACCGCGGGCAAGCGCAGCGCCGACAACTTCAAGGTCGAGATCGGGAGCAAGTAGCAGCGGCGCGTCAGAACCCGAGCAGGCGGCCGATCCGCGCCAGATACTCGCCCACCTCGAACGCGTCGCGCGTCAGTTCCTCGCGCAGCGCGTGCAGTGTGTCGCGCAGGCGGGAGAAGCCGGCGTGCACCTCGTGGTGCTGCGGCTGGCCGGCGAGCAGCGCGCGCAGCTCCTCGACCTCGGCGCGCACGCGCGCGATGTCCACGCTTCCGGCGCGCGCCTGCGCCAGATCGCACTCGAGCTGCTGCACCAGCCGCGCCGCGGCCTGAAGGTCGATCGTGGGTTTGCTTTCTTGCTGCGCCATCGCCAAGCCCATGCCTGCCAAGGGTCGATGGCAGGCAGTTTAGGCGCGCGGCGCGAGATTCAAAACAGCTCGACCTCGGCGCGCGCCGCCACGCTTTCGATCTCCACCGCGTTGCGCCCGGCCGCCTTGGCCCGATAACAGGCCGCATCGGCGCGCTTGACGATGGCCTGCGAATCCTCGTCGCCCAGCGCAAAACCGCTGATGCCGGCCGACACGCCGATGCCCCAGACGCGCTCGCCGCCTTGAACAGGTAGCTACAATGGACTCGCAAGTCGGAGACGCGCATGAGGTTCACACGAATCACGGTCGATCCGAAGCAAATGGGTGGAGTGGCCTGCATCCGCGGGCTGCGCATACCGGTGGCAACCGTCGTCGGGATGGTCGCCGACGGGATGCAGGTGGCGGAGATCGTCGAGGCGCTGCCGGACCTCGAACCGGAGGACATCCGAGAAGCGCTGCACTACGCCGCCGAAGCGGTACGGGAGCGCGAGCTTCCGCTCGTGATTTCGTGAAGTTCCTCGTCGACAATGCGCTGTCGCCCACTTTCGCCCACGGCTTGTGCGAAAGCGGCCACGACGCCGTGCACGTGCGCGACTACGGATTGCAGGCAGCGACGGACGAGGTGGTTTTTGCGCGTGCGGCAGCGGAAGGCCGAGTGCTCGTCTCGGCCGACACCGATTTCGGCGCCTTGCTCGCGCTACGCTCAGAGCGCAAACCCTCGCTCGTCCTGTTTCGGCGACAAACGACCCGTCAACCACGGCGGCAGTTGGCGCTTTTTCTCGCCAACCTGCCCATGATCGAGCCGGCCCTGACGGAGGGCAGCGTGGTCGTGATCGAGGAAGGCCGCATCCGGATCAGGAGCCTGAAAGCGGACGAAAGCGCGCCGTGAGCGATCGACTTCAAAACAGCTCGACCTCGGCGCGCGCCGCCACGCTTTCGATCTCCACCGCGTTGCGCCCGGCCGCCTTGGCCCGATAACAGGCCGCATCCGCCCGCTTGACCACCGCCTGCGAATCCTCGTCGCCGAGCGCGAAGCAACTGATGCCGGCGGACACCCCGATGCCCCAGGCACGCTCGCCGCGTTGCACCCGCAATGCGGCGATCTCGGCGCGGATGCCGAGTGCGATCGCCTGCGCGCGCGACTCCGGGCAGCCGGGCAGGATCAGCGCGAATTCGTCGCCGCCTACCCGCACCGCGTAGTCGGATTCGCGGATGCTGGCGCGCATGACCTCGGCGACCTTCTTCAGCATCTCGTCGCCGGCATCGTGGCCGCCGTCGTCGTTGACGCGCTTGAAGTGGTCGAGGTCGAGCAACACCAGCGCGCTGTTGACGCCTTCGAACGCGAACGCCTCGTAACGTTGCGCGAGCACCTGCTCGAAGGCGCGCCGGTTCAGCAGCCCGGTCAGGCTGTCGTGGCGCGCCTGCCAGGCGAGCCGGCGCGCCTCGTCGCGCCGCCGCGCCGCATCGCGCAGCGTCAGCACGCCGCCGAATCCGCCGCCGGAGGCCCGGCCGCGCACCCAGGTGGCGTCCACCGGCACGCTGCGCCCAGGCGCCGGCGCCCATTCCCAGTCGTCCACCGTCAGGCGCGCCTCGCGCCACAGCAGCGCAAGATCGACCGCCCCGCCGCCTTCGCGGGTGAAGCGCAGCACCGAATCGGCCTTGCGCCCGATCGCGTCCGCCCGCGCCAAGCCGCTCATCGCTTCGGCGGCGGCATTGAAGTGGGCGATGCTGCCGCCCTCGTCGATCACGACGATGGCGTCCGAGATCGCCTCGACGATGCTGTCGCTGCGGCGCCGCTCGCGCTCGGCGGCCTCGAGCGCCTCGTGCTCGGCCGTGACGTCCGCCAGGGCGCCTACGAATCCCGCCGCTTCCGCATGCTCGGGCAGCGGCGCGGCCTGCACCTGCACCCACACCATGCGCCCGTCCACGTGCAGCCGCCAGCGCGCCGCCAGCGGACGATTGCCGCGTACGGCCGCGGCCCATTGCTGCGCAACCGCGCGGCGATCCTCTTCGCACACGGTCTGCAGCCAGCCGTCGCCGGCGATCGACTCGAAGCGCCGCCCGAACAACTGTTCCAGACGCCGGTTCACGTAGGTCCAGTCGCCGGCTTCGTCGGCGACGAAGATCGCCAGCGGCGAGCTTTCGTTGAGCGAGCGATGGAACGCTTCGCGCGCGTTGATCGTTTCCTGCAGCCGCGCCTGCGTGGCGAGCAGCCGGTTGAACGCCTCGGCCACGCGGCGGATTTCCACCGTTCCGCCAACCTCCACCCCGCCCCTGCGGCGGCCGCTGTCCAGCTCTTCGACCTGCCGCTGCAGGCGTTGCAGCGGCCGCAGGTTGCGGATGGCGACGAACGCGATCAGCGCCGTGAGCGCAAGCGCGCACGCGGTGCCCACCAGGATCGCGCTGGTGCGCGCCGCGCGCAACGGCGCCAGCGCCTCGGCGGCGTCGATGCGCGCGCCGACGATCCACGGCGCGTGGTTCAGCGCCTTGTACGCGTGCACGCCGGCCGCGGGCGACGGCTCGGGCACGTAGGTCCAGCCGTACACACCGCGCAGCGCGCGCGCCAGCGCCGGATCGTCGGCATCCTGTACCGACTGCATCAGTCGCTCGCGTTCCGGGTGCATCAGGTAGCGCCCGGCGCGGGTGACGGCGACGAAGCGGCCGCTGGCGCCCAGCGTCGCATCGCGCACCTGGTCGAGCAGCCCGCCCTGCTCGAGCAGGATGGCGCCGATCAGCGCGCCGCCGAAGTCGCCGTTGGCGCCGGCCAGCGGCGCGGCGAACGTGACGATCGGTGCGCGCGCCACCTTGCCCAGCACCGGTTCGGAGACGACCAGTCGGCCCGTGTCGCGCGCCTGCCGGAAGTAGTCGCGGTCGGCCACGGAAATTTCGCGCCAGCCGCCGGTGCGCGGCCGCGCCGCGAGCGGCCGTCCTTCGGCGTCGACGACGACCAGGCGGTCGAACAGGGCCGCCAGCGCGCCGGATTCCGCGAGGAACGCCTGCACCGAATCCGGCGCGAGCGGGCGCGCGGAGGCGCCCAGGTCGAACGCCGCCGCTTCCAGCGCGCGCTTGCGCACCAGCACGCGCTGGTCGATGTCGTCGGCGGCGCCCAGCGCCGCCGCCTGCACCTGCAGCCCCACCTGGGCGAGCAGTCGCTGTTCGAGCAGATGCAGGTACAGACCGCCGGCCGCCGTGCAGACGAGCAGCGTGCCGAGCCCCACCGTCACCGCGACGCGAACCGACAGCCGGTCCAACGCCCAGCGCAAGCCGCTTGCTGCGCCCTGCCCTTTCATCGCCGGCAGCCGCCCGTCGCTACACCGGCATGTTCATGATCTGCTCGTACGCCTGCACGAGCCTGTTGCGCACCTGCACCGCCGCCGCAAACGACAGTTGCGCCTTGTTCATCGCGATCATCGTTTCCTCGAGGCTGACCGCCGGGTTCTCGAGCTGGAACTGCCGCTGCAACTCCGTCGCGGCGTTCTGGTTGCGGCTGACGGCCGCAAGCGCTGCGTGCAACGAGCCGATGAAATCGCCGCCGGCCGCTTGGGGCGGCGCCGCCGGCGCGGCCTGCTTGATGCGCGCAACCGCCTGCGCGATCGCGGCATTGATCGGTTTGACGTCCATGTCCCCCTCGCTTCGTGCGCTCGCCCGTTTGCGCCAGCGCTTCGTTGCGTCCCCCTAAGTTAAGGCAGGCCGCTGCCGCGCTTTGCCCGATATACGGCGCCATCGTCGGGCTATTCGGCGCCCCGTCGCGACAGGCGTCACGGCTTCGCCATCCTGCGGCCGCCGCCAGCGAAGCCGTTTCCGGGCGAGACGGCGTGGCCGCACTAATGGCGGTTCTCGCCGAGCGGCTTGCGCGGAACGACGACGAGGGCGCAGCGAGGCCGGCCCCG
>JAKANT010000230.1 GCA_021823635.1 Pseudomonadota bacterium | reverse complement strand
CACAATCGCCGTCCTCGACGCTGCTTTCGACATGAAAATCGGCGCTGACTCGACCATCGGTTTCACGGGCGGCGCTTGTTCAGCGTTTCCCTAGGCGGGCGCCTTGGGCGTCCTTACGATGATCGTGAATTCCTCTGAAAAACCTTGAAGCCTCGCGATGAACGCCGAGCAGGACCTTGAATTCGAAGGGTTTCCGGTAGATACGCAGCGACGGCGACTGCTGCGCCCGGACGGCTCGCAGGTGCCGCTGACGCCCAAGGCCTTCGACACGCTGCTGTTCCTGCTGCAGCGCCCGGGCGAGGTGGTGGAGAAAGACGAGCTGCTTGCCGCCGTCTGGCCGGGCGTGGTGGTCGAGGAAAACAACCTGAGCCAGGCCGTCTCTGCCCTACGCAAGGCGCTCGGCGACGACCCGGAGGCGCCGCGCTTCATCCAGACGGTGCCACGGCGCGGCTTCCGTTTCGTCGCTCCCATTTCGCGGGCGGAGCCGGCGGCCCGGACCGATGACATCGCCAACCCCACCGATGGCGCAGCCGGCAGGGCTACCGGGGAGCCGGCGCCGCCGTCGACCGTTCCGTCTGGACCCGCCGTTTCCGCGCCGGCCAAACCGAGCCGGCGCGCGCTCTTGATCGGCGGCGCTGCGACCGCGGCCCTTGCCGCCGGCATCGTCGCCTGGTGGCTGGCACGCTCACACGATGAGGTCGCGCCGGCGGATCAGCCGCTGCAGACGCTGGCCGTGCTGCCGTTCAAGCCGCTGGTGCCGGAAAGCCGTGACGAAGTGCTCGAAGTCGGCATGGCCGACAGCCTGATCGCCCGGCTCTCCACCGTGCCGGGGCTGGTGGTGCGCTCGATCGGTTCGGCGCGCCGCTACGGCGGCCCGACGCAGGACTCGCTGGCCGCCGCGCGCGAACTGGAAGTCGACTGGATCGTCGACGGCACCGTGCAGCGCTGGGGCGATCAGGTGCGCGTCACCGCGCGGCTGCTGCGCGCCGACGGCACGGCCCGCTGGTCGGGCAGCTTCGACGAGAGGTTCACCAGCGTGTTCGACGTGCAGGCGATGATCTCCGATCGCGTGGCGGGGGTGCTGGCGCCACGTCTCGGCGCACGCGACCGCCGAGGCCACGCCGCGGGCGGCACGCAGAACGCCGACGCCTACCAGCTCTATCTCGCGGCGCGCCACGCGGCGCAGACCCTGCGGCCAAGCGGACTGACCCGGAGCATCGAGTTCTACAAGAAGGCCATCGCACTCGACCCAAACTACGCGCTCGCCTACGCCGGACTGGCCGAGACCTACCGCCGCCTGCCCTTCGGCGCCGACACCGCGCCGGCCGAGGCCTTCGAGCCCGCGCGCGCCGCGGCGCTGCGCGCGATCCAGATCGATCCCGGCCTGGCCGAGGGCCATGCCGGCATCGGCTGGGTGAAGTTCTGGTACGAGTGGGACTGGCCCGGCGCCGAGAAGGCATTCCGGCGCGCGATCGCGCTGAATCCCAGCGTGTGGGAGGCGCACCTCGGACTCGGCCATCTGCTGTCATCGCTCGGACGCGGCGACGAAGGCTTTCCGCACATCCAGCGCGCGCGCGAACTCGATCCGATGTCGATGATCACGAACACGCTGGAGGCCGGCTACCTGCTCGGCCGCGGGCGGCGCGCCGAGGCGGACCAGCGCATCCAGCGCGCGCTCGAGCTGGATCCGGAGTTTTGGGTCGGCCACCTGACGCTCGCGAGCTTCCATCTGGCCGACAAGCAGCCCGCCAAGGCGATCGAAGCCCTGCGAACCGCCGACCGCTATTCGGAAGGCCAGAGCACGCAGGCGCTGACCCTGATCGGCTTCCTGCTCGGCCGCACGGGCCAGACCGATCAGGCGCAGGCAGTGCTCGACCGGCTGCTGACACTGTCGAAACAGCGTTATGTGCCGCCGACCTCGATCGCCGCGGTGTACGTCGGGCTCGGCGACAAGGGCAAGGCGCTCGACTACCTGGAGCGTGCCTACGACGTGCGCGACCTGCGCCTTGCGTTCATGAAGGTGGACGGCCGCTGGGGGCTGTTGAAGGAGGAGCCACGCTTCCAGGCGCTGCTGAAGACGATGAAGCTCGACACGGGGCCGGCGGGCAAGGCGGCGCACTGACTGCGGAGGGCGCGGCGCGTGGGAGCCGGCGCGGCGCTCAGGTCTTCGGCAGCGTCACGCCCGTCTGGCCCTGGTACTTGCCGCCGCGGTCGCGGTAACTGGTCTCGCACACCTCGTCGGCCTCGATGAAGATGACCTGCGCGCAGCCCTCGCCGGCGTAGATCTTGGCCGGCAGCGGCGTGGTGTTGGAAAACTCCAGGGTCACGTGCCCCTCCCATTCGGGTTCCAGCGGCGTGACGTTGACAATGATGCCGCAGCGCGCGTAGGTGCTCTTGCCGAGGCAGATCGTCAGCACGTTGCGCGGGATGCGGAAGTACTCCACCGTGCGCGCCAGCGCGAACGAATTGGGCGGGATGATGCACACCTCGCCGCGAAAATCGACGAAGTTCTTAGCGTCGAAATCCTTCGGATCGACGATGGTCGAGTTGATGTTGGTGAAGATCTTGAATTCGTCGGCGCAGCGGATGTCGTAGCCGTAACTCGAGGTACCGTAGCTGACGATCCGTCGGCCTGCGACCTCGCGCACCTGCGCGGGCTCGAACGGCTCGATCATGCCCTGCTGCGCCATGCGGCGGATCCACTTGTCGCTCTTGATCGCCATCGTCGTGATTCGCGTGGGAAGGGCCGCGCATTGTACGGATCACGAATCGGCGTGAGCGCCGCCGCGCAGCGGGCCGTTAGACTGCGCGCCCATGCGCTCCCACTGGATGCCGGCCGCACCCGGCGACCGGCTGCAGGACGTCGACACGCCGGCGCTGATCCTCGACCTCGACCGCTTCGAGAACAACCTCGAACGGATGCGCAAAGCGGCCGCCGGCTTCAACGTGCGCCTGCGCCCGCACGCCAAGAGCCATAAATGCGTCGAGATCGCGCGCCGCCAGATGGCGGCCGGCGCGGTCGGCATCTGCTGCCAGAAGGTCGGCGAGGCGGAGGTGTTCCTGGCGCGCGACTTCGCCGACGTGCTGATCACCAACGAGGTGATTGGCGAACGCAAGATGCATCGCCTGGCGCAGCTCGCATGGCGATTTCCGCAGGCGCGCATCGGCGTGTGCGTCGACAATGCCGACGCGGCGCGCCGACTCGGAGCGATCTGCGCGGCGCAGGATTCGCGGCTCGACGTGTATGTCGATCTAGACGTCGGCCAGAACCGCAGCGGCGTGGCGACGGCGGCCGAGGCGGTCGAGGTCGCACGCGCGGTCGTCGCCTGCCCGCGCTTCACCTTCATGGGCATCCACGCCTATGCCGGCAGCGCACAGCACCGGCGCGGCGTGCCGGAGCGGCGCGCCGCGGTCGAAGCCGCCGCGCGCAAGGCGGCCGAGGTGCGCGCCGCACTGCGCGCCGCCGACCTGCCGTGCGAGGTCATCACCGGCGGCGGGACCGGCACTTTCATCTACGAAGCCGAGAGCCAGATCTTCAGCGAGATTCAACCCGGCTCGTACGCCTTGATGGACGTCGATTACGCGCGCAACGAACACGACGCCAGCGCGCCGAAGTTCGAGCACGCGCTGTTCATCCTCGCCACCGTGATGAGCAAGCGCGGCGACCGCGCCACCCTGGACGCCGGCCTCAAGGCGTTTTCCACCGACTCGGGCCTGCCGGCGCCGACCTTCACCGGCTGGCAGGTGTGGAGCGTCTCGGACGAACACACGGTCCTGCACCGCATCGGCGACGGTCCTTCGATCAAGCTCGGCGACAAGGAGCTGCTCGTGCCCGGTCACTGCGACCCCACGGTCAACCTGCACGACTGGATCGTCGCCGTGCGCAAGGGCAAGGTCGAAGCGGTTTGGCCCGTCGACGCCCGCGGCACGGTCTTCTAGGATGGGTCCGGACCCCGGCGATGGCGCCCGGCGCGGCGCCGTGGCCCCGCCGCTCGCAGCCCTGCTCCCCCATCGGGGAACTGGCCTCGATCGCCGCGACCGCGTTACGCTGGCCCGTAAAAGGCAACGGAAGGCAGGATGGAACTGGACCCGCTACAGGTCAGCCAACTGCCCAAGCGCGCGCTGGCGCTGGTGCTCGCCGGCGGCCGCGGCAGCCGCCTGCACGAGCTGACCGACATCCGCTCCAAGCCGGCCGTTTACTTCGCCGGCAAGTTCCGCATCATCGATTTCGCACTGTCCAACTGCCTGAATTCGGGCCTGCGCCGCATCGGCGTGCTGACGCAGTACAAGAGCCACAGCCTGCTGCGCCATCTGCAGCGCGGCTGGTCGTTCCTGAAGCCGGAGCTCAACGAATGGGTCGACCTGCTGCCGGCGCAGCAGCGCCTGGAGGAGGCGACCTGGTACAAAGGCACCGCGGACGCCGTGTTCCAGAACCTGGAC
>JAKANT010000229.1:300-4444 GCA_021823635.1 Pseudomonadota bacterium | reverse complement strand
GCGGAGCCGAAACAAGCTCACGCACGCCCGCTTCGAAGCAGCGCGAAGCGGCCGCCAAGCAAACGAGTTTTTCTTCCCCCCGCCCTGCGCGCCGCAGCGACTCCGGTCCTCGGCGCGCTTTTTTTTTGCGGCGTTCGCCCGCGGCCCGCGAAGCGGCGGGCGACCGCGCCTGCAGCGCAGCGCGTTCGGCCTTGCATCGAGCGCGCGCGAGCGACGAGGAATTGCGCGCGCATCGCCGCGCTTCTCGTCGCATCCGCTTGCTTGACGCGCGGCGTGAGGCGCGGGCCGCTGCCTAAAGTTCGCGGGCCATGCCACCGATAAGCCAGCCAACGCGGTGCCGGACGAGTGCGGCAGGCAACAGCGACCGATCCGACGCGCGTGGCCACGGATGCTCGTCTTCGATGGGCAGCCGCTCGGGCGAAGGTGAGCATGCCGATACCAGGCGGCTGCTTTGCGAGAGCAACTGGAAAGGAGTTAGGAAATGCCTCAAGTCATCAACACCAATCTGATGTCGCTGAACGCGCAGCGCAATCTGAGCGCTTCGCAGTCGTCGATGGCGCTGGCCGTGCAACGCCTGTCCTCGGGCCTGCGCGTCAACAGCGCGAAAGACGACGCCGCCGGGCTGGCGATCGCCACCCGCATGACCGCCCAGGTGCGCGGCATGAACGTCGCGATCCGCAACGCCAACGACGCGATCTCGCTGTCGCAAACCGCCGAGGGCGCGCTGGGCAAGGTTGGAGAAGCCTTGCAGCGCATGCGCGAGCTGGCCGTGCAGGCCGCCAACGCGACCAACAGTGCCTCGGATCGCGCCAGCCTCGACGCCGAGTTCCAGCAGCTCGGCGACGAGATCGAGCGCGTGCTCGCGTATACGACCTTCAACGGCACGAACCTGTTCGCCTCCACAGGCACCCTGACCTTCCAGGTCAGTCCAAATGCGGCGGCGGCGGAGCAGGTGTCGATCAACTTCGGCACGGTCGCGTTCAACGCCAGCGCGGCGATTGCGGCTCTTACGACCGCGGCGATCACGACCGCGTCGGCCGCGACGACGGCCATGACCACGATCGACACCGCTCTGGACGCGATCAACAGCAAGCGCGCCGACTTCGGTGCCGTGCAAAACCGCTTCGAGTCGATCATCGGCAACCTGAGCGTCGCGGTGGAAAACGTGTCCGCCTCGCGCAGCCGCATCATGGACGCCGACTACGCCGCCGAGACCGCGGCGCTGACGCGGGCGCAGATCCTGCAGCAGGCGGGGGTGGCCATGCTGGCGCAGGCCAACGCGATGCCGCAGAACGTGCTGTCCCTGTTGCGCGGCTAAGCGGACCGGCGTGCCGCAAAAGGGGGCCTCTCGCGGGCCCCTTTTTGTTTGCCCGGCGCCGCCGCGCCCTAAAGAATTCGCGGCGCCTGCCGATGCAGACGGCGAGAAACCGGCAAACCGCCGACTGACGCGAACCGAACGATGCTGTTGGAACGTCTGACCGCCGTCGCCGCCCCCGACGTTGCAGACGCGGGGGCCCGGCGGCGGTTGCGTGCGTTCGCCGAGCCGCAGGCGACGGAGGCGCCGCCCCCGGCAGCGCGTGACGCCGCTGCGTTGGAACGCGCGTTGACGCAGGCCAACCACGCACTCGCCGAAAAAGGACGCGAATTGTCGTTCGAATTCGACCGCGAACTGGGGCGCGTCATCGCCAAACTGGTCGATACGACCACACGCGAGGTGATCCGCCAGGTGCCGTCCGAAGAACTGCTCGCCATCGCGCGCGCCCTTGCCGCGGGCGAGGACGCCGGCGTGTTGTTGCGCGGGCGCGGCTGAGCGCCGCGCAAACTGGCCATGGCAAGCGCGGTAACGAACGGCAGCGCCATCGACGTCGCGGGGCTCGTCGCGCAGCTGATGCAATTGGAGCGGCGGCCGCTGGTCGCCCTGCAGAAACGGGAGCAGGCGATACAGAGCCGGTTGAGCGCCTATGGCCGCGTGCAGGGTGCGCTGGCGTCGCTGGAATCGGCGCTGTCGCGGCTGCGGCAGCCGAGCGCCTTTTCCAGCACCAAGGCCACCGTGAGCGGGGCGGCCGTGACGGCCACCTCGTCCTCCAGCGCCGCCGTTGGCCGCTACTCGGTGGCGGTGACGCAGCTGGCGCGCTCGCAATCGTTCGCATCCGCCCCGGTGGCGAGCGCGAGCACCGATATCGGCGCCGGTACGGTGACGGTGCGCAACGCCGCGGGTACGGTCGTAGCGACGCTGCAGATCGGCGACGCCGGCATCGGTACGCTGACCGAGTTGCGCGACGAACTGAATGCCGCCGGCGTCGGAGTACGCGCTTCGCTCGTCAACGACGGCGGCCAGGTGCGTCTGGTGCTGAACGCCACGGCGACAGGCACCGCCAACGCGTTCACGGTCGAGGTCGGCGCCGGCGTGTCGCTGTCGTTCACGCAGACGCAGGCGGCGCAGAACGCGCAATTCAGCGTCAACGGCCTGGCTCTGTCCTCGGCGTCGAACACTGTGAGCGACGCGCTCGAAGGCGTGACGCTGAACCTGGCGCAAGTGGGGACCGCCGAGGTCGCGGTCGAGATCGCCCCCGATGCGGTCAAGGAGACGGTGGCCAACTTCGTGAAGGCCTACAACGACGTCGAGAACCTGATCGACGAGTTGACCAAGTACGACCCGGGCACGAAGACGGCGGCGGTGCTGAACGGCGAATCGACGTTGCGACGCATCCAGGCGCAGTTGCGCGCGCTCGTGGCCGCCACGAAGACGGCGGCGGCAGGCGAATACGCGCGGCTGTCGGAAGTCGGCATCGAAGTGCAACGCGACGGCACGCTGCGCCTGGACGACACCAAGTTCACCAACGCGGTGAGTGCCGACGCGGCCAAAGTCGCGCGACTGTTCACCACCACGTCGACGGTCGCGAGCGAGCAAGGCTTCGCCGTACGGCTGCGCACGCAGGTGCAGGAGCTGCTTGCGCCGCAGGGGCCGCTGGACGCGCGCCAGGAAGGTCTGCGCTCGAGCATCCGCGCGCTCGACGCACAGCAGGAGCGCCTCGAAGCGCGGCTCGCGGTGATCGAGCGGCGGCTGACCGAGCAGTACAGCAAGCTCGATGCGCTGCTCGCCAGCCGGCAGCAGCAGAGCCTGGCGCTGGGCAACGCGCTGGCCGGCCTGTCGAGCGGGCAGCAAGCGAAGTAGCGGCGCGGCCGCGCGGCGCTTTTCCGATTCAACCGGGCGCCACCGCCGTCCGATAGCCCGGATACGCACGCAACGACGGCAGGAGAAAAATGAACGGAATCGGAGCCCAGGCCTATAAGCGCGTCGGGGTGGACAGCAGTGTGGCGGCCGCCGATCCGCATCGGCTCGTGCTGATGCTGTTCGACGGCGCGCTGGAAGCGATCCGGCAGGCCGAGGCGCACATCGCCGCCGGCCGCATCGCCGAAAAGGGACAGGCGCTCGGCAAGGCGGTGCGTATCGTCGAGGAAGGCCTGAAGGCGAGCCTGGACCGCGATGCCGGCGGCGCGCTGGCGCAGCGGCTTGCGGCCCTGTACGAGTACGCGACGATGCGACTGCTGCAGGCCAACCTGCGCAATGACCACGCGGCGCTGACCGAGGTCGCCTGCCTGCTGGGCGGCCTGCGCGACGCATGGGCCAGCATCGGGGCGGCGCGCACGACCGCGGTTGCTGAGCACGATGCGCGCCGCGTCGCGGTGACGGCGTGAAAGGCAAACCCCGGAGCGCCGCGGCGATGCCCGACGACGGAAATCTGCAGCGAGCGCGCACCGGCAGCGCGACCGGTCTGATCGAACGCTACGAGGCGATCGCGGCGGTCAGCCGGCAGATGCTGGCGGCGGCGCGCGCGGACGACTGGACCGAGGTCGCGCGGCTGGAAGCGTGCTGCCGCGAACTGATCGCGGAACTGAAGCAGCTCGCGCGCAGCCAGCGGCTTAGCGTGGCAGAACAGCGGCGTCGCATCGAACTGCTGCGCGGCATCCTGGCCGACGACGCCGAGATCAGGCTGCGCGCCGAACCCTGGCTGCGACAGCTCGAGCGATTGCTCGCGGCGCGCGCGCCGCGCCGCGCGCCGCGAGGTTAGGCGCGCGCATGGATGTCGCCGCGCTGACCGCCGCCGCAGCGCGTCCCGCGCTGTCGAGCGACCGCGGCGAG
>JAKANT010000229.1:0-290 GCA_021823635.1 Pseudomonadota bacterium | reverse complement strand
GCGCATCGCCTTCACGCTGCGCGCACTCGGGCCTCTTCTCGACCGCGGGCTGCGTCTAGGCCAGTTCGGCGCCGAACTGGCGCGCGCGGTCGCTTCCGCCACCGGCACCGAGCGCGCGATCCTGATCCTGCCGCCGGGGCCCGGTCCGCTGCGTATCGAATTCGCCGGCCGCCAGTTCGTGCTGCCCACCTCGGTGCGCGCGCTGCTGCTGCAGGCGATCGCCGCGCCGCCTGCCGCGCCGCCCGCGCCGGCCGCCGCCGGTGTACCGGCCGCAGCGCCGCTGCTCGCGC
>JAKANT010000228.1 GCA_021823635.1 Pseudomonadota bacterium | reverse complement strand
GGCGACGTGATCGCCACCGGCACGCCGGCCGGCGTCGGCATGGGCTTCAAGCCGCCGCGCTGGTTGCGCGCCGGCGACCGCGTGCGCATCGAGATCGAAGGCATCGGCGTGTTGGAAAACCCCGTGCAGTGAGGCGAGGAGGCGAGCATGGCCGACGTACTGTTCACCAACGTGCGCATCTTCGACGGCAGCGGCGCCGGCCTGTACGCGGGCGAGGTGCTGGTGCAAGGCAACCGCATCCGCCGCGTCACGCGCGGCGCGCGCACGCTGCCGGTGGCGGGCGTGACGGTCATCGACGGCGGCGGTGCCACGCTGATGCCAGGCATGGTCGAGGCGCACACGCATTTTTCTTGGAACGATCAGCCGAGCCTGAACGCGATCCAGCGCATGCCGACCGAGGAGCACGTGCTGTGGTGTGCGCACATCGCCAAGCGCTATCTGGACATGGGCTGGACCTCTTGCGTGGGCGCGGCCACCGCCAAACCGCGCCTGGACGTGGTGGTGCGCAACGCGATCGAGGCCGGCCGCATTCCCGGCCCGCGCTACCTCGCCGCCAGCCAGGAGATCACCGTGCCCGGCGGGCGCGTCGACGAGACGCTGCCGCATCTGCCGTATCCGGAGTTCAGCTTCGGCGCCGTCGTCAATGGTCCGGAGGAGATGCGCAAGACCGTGCGCATGTTCCTGAAATACGGCGTCGACACGATCAAGCTCAACCTGTCGGGCGAATACATCGCCGGGCTGCCGGCCGAATTCACGCCGATGACCGACGAGGAGATCGCGGTCGCCGCCGAAGAGGTGCACATGCGCGGCAAGAGGCTGGCGGCGCACGCGCGCTCGGCGGAATCGGTCAAACAGTGCGTGCGCCATGGCATCGAGCTCGTCTATCACGCCAGCTTTGCCGACGAAGAAGCGCTCGACATGCTGGAGGCGAACAAGCACAAGCACTTCGTCGCGCCGGGCATCGCGTGGTTGATTAACACCTCCTATCACGCCTCCGAATACGGCATCACGCCCGAGATCGCCAAGAACATGGGCTATCACCGCGAGCTGGAGATCGCCTGCGAGTCGCTGCGCAAGATGCACAAGCGCGGCATCCGCATACTGCCCGGCGGCGACTACGGCTTCGCCTGGATCAAGCACGGCACCAACGCGAAGGACCTGGAGTATTTCGTCAAGTACCTCGGCTTCACGCCGATGGAGGCGCTGATCGCGGCCACCCGCTACGGCGGCGAAATCATGATGCGCGGCCACGAATTGGGGCAGATCCGGGAGGGTTATCTGGCCGACCTGCTGCTGGTGGACGGCGATCCGCTGGCCGACATCACCTGCCTGCAGGAGCAGAAACGGCTGCTCGCGATCATGAAGGACGGCGTGTTCCACAAGGCGCCGCCGGCGCGCACGCGCGAACGGCTGGCAGTCGCATGAGCACGCGCTTCGTCGAACGCATCGCGGTGGAGATCGACGGCGACGGCGACGCCGTGCTGATGATTCACGGCCTGGGCGGCTCCTCCAACGTGTGGACGCCGTTGCTGCCGGAGTTCGCGCGCCAGCGGGCGATCCGCTTCGATCTGCCGGGCTCGGCGCGCTCGGCGCGCGTCGAAGGGCCGCTGTCGATCGAGCGCTTCGCGCAGGCGGCGCTGCGCGTGGCGGCGGTGGCCGGGGCGCAGCGCGCGCACGTGGTCGCGCACTCGCTCGGCACGATCGTCGCCTTTCATCTCGCCGTGAGCGAGCCCAAGTTCGTGCGCAGCCTGGCGCTGTTCGGCCCGCTGCTGGCGCCTGCGGACCCGGCGCGCACGGCGATCCGCGCGCGCGCGCAGAAGGCGCGCAGCGAGGGCGAGGCCGGCATGCAGGAAATCGCCGATGCGCTGGTGCAATCGGCGACCTCGGCCGAGACCAAATCCGCGCGGCCGGTGGCGGCGGCGCTGGTGCGCGAGCTGCTGATGCGGCAGAACCCGGACGGCTACGCGCGCACCTGCGAGGCGCTCGCCGACGCGCAGGCGGCCGACGCCTCCCGCGTCGCCTGTCCGACGCTGCTGGTCACCGGAGACGAGGACGCGGTGGCGCCGCCGCAGGAAGTGCGGCGCATCGGGGGGCTGATCGCCGGCAGCCAGGTCGAGGTGCTGCGCGGCTGCGGGCACTGGACCACGCTCGAGAAGCCAGAGGAGTGCCGCGCGCTGCTGCGGCAGTTCTACAGCCGGCGTATCGCCTGAAGGAGGACGCAGATGGCCACCGTGCTGTTTACCAACGTGCGCATCCTCGACGGCTCCGGCGCCCTGCCTTACGCGGGCGAGGTGCTGGTGCAAGGCAACCGCATCGCACGGGTGGCGCGCGGATCGCGCGTGCTGCCGCCCGCGGGCGCCACCGTGATCGACGGCGCCGGCGCCACGCTGATGCCGGGGATGGTGGAAGCGCACACGCATTTCTCCTGGAACGATGCGGCCACACTGATGGAGATCCAGCTGATGCCGCTGGAGGAGCACGTGCTGTGGGCGGCGAGCGTGGCCAAGCGCTATCTGGAGGCCGGCTGGACCTCCTGTGTCGGCGCGGCGTGCGCCAAGCCGCGCCTGGACGTGGTGGTGCGCAACGCGATCAACGAAGGGCTGATCCCGGGGCCGCGCTATCTGGCCGCCAGCCAGGAGATCACGGTGGCCGGCGGTCTGGGCGACGAAACGTTGCCGCACATCCCGTGGCCGGAGTTCAGCTTCGGGGTCGTGGTCAGCGGCGTGGACGAAATGCGGCGCGCGGTGCGCATGTTCCTGAAGTACGGGGTGGATTCGATCAAGCTCAATCTGTCAGGCGACAACTTCGTCGCCAACGCGCCGGCCGAGACCACCTGGATGACCGACGCCGAAGTGGCGGTCGCGGTGCGCGAGGCCAAGATGCGCGGCAAGCGCGTGGCGGCGCACGCGCGCTCGTGCGCGTCGATCAAGCAGTGCGTGCGGCACGGCATCGAGGTCATCTACCACGCCAGCTTCACCGACGAAGAGGCGCTCGACCTGCTGGAAGCGAACAAGGACAAACACTTCGTCGCGCCCGGCATCGCCATCATCTACGCGATGCTCAATGAGGCGGAGCCGTGGGGCATCACGAAGGAGAAGGCGGTCGCGATGGGCTACCAGCGCGAGTGGGACGCGGCGGTCGAGTCGCTGCGCAAGATGCACAAGCGCGGCATCCGCGTGCTGCCGGGCGGCGACTACGGCTTCGCCTTCACCCCGCATTGCCAGAACGCGCGCGACCTGGAGTTCTTCGTCAAGTACCTGGGGTTCACGCCGATGGAGGCGATCCAGTCGGCGACCAAGTACGGCGGACAGATGATGATGAAGGGCGACGAACTCGGCGAGGTCAAGGAAGGTTACCTGGCCGACCTGCTGCTGATCGACGGCGATCCGCTCGCCAATCTGGCGATCCTGCGCGATCCGCAGCGCATCCTGGCGGTGATGAAGGACGGGACGTTCTACAAGGAGCCGGAGGTGCGCAGCACGCGCACGCGCTGGCGGCAGACGGCGGCATGAGCAAGGGCTGGCGCTGGTTCTGGACGGTAGCCGTCGGCGTGCCGATCGCCGTCTTCGTGGTGTGGGCGATCGCCGACAACGCGCGTCTGTTCTTCGTCACGCTGTTGAACGGTCTGACGCTGGGCGCGCTCTACTTCATCGTCGCCGCCGGCTTCACGCTCGTGTTCGGGCTGATGCGCAACGTCAACCTCGCGCACGGCTCGCTCTATCTGCTGGGCGGCTACGTCGGTTACGTGGTGGCGGACCGCACCGGCTGGTGGCTGCTGGCGGTGGCGGCGGGCTTCGCCGCCGCGGCGCTGGTCGGTCTGCTGATCCAGGTGCTGATCCTGCGCCATATGCAGGGGCAGGACCTGCGGCAGACGCTGGTGACGATCGGTCTGTCGATCGTGATCGCCGACGTGCTGCTGTGGATCTTCACCGCGCTCGCGCACCAGATGGAGGCGCCGTCGTGGCTGCAGGGTCCGATCCGCGGCATCCCGCTGATCAGCGCGTACTCCGCGTACCGGTTGAGCCTGCTCGCGTTCGGCATCGCGATCGGCGTCGCGCTTTGGCTGTTCCTGAACCGCACCCGCGTCGGCATGATGATCCGCGCCGGCGTCGATGACCGCGCGATGCTCGCCGCCGCCGGCGTCAACGTGAACCTGGTGTTCGCGCTCACCTTCGCCATTGGCGCCGGGCTGGCCGGCATCGGCGGCGTGATCGGCGCGGTCGAACTGTCGATGGTGCCGGGCGAGGACACGCGGCTGCTGCTCGCCTCGCTGGTCGTCGTGATCGTCGGCGGCATGGGAAGCGTGGTCGGTGCCGCGCTCGGCGCCGGCATCCTCGGCCTGGCCGAGACGTACGGGCTGGCCTACGCGCCGACCTACAGCGTGGTGTTCACCTTCGTGATTCTGGTGCTGGTGCTGGCGTTCCGTCCGCGCGGCATCATGGGGCGG
>JAKANT010000227.1 GCA_021823635.1 Pseudomonadota bacterium | reverse complement strand
CGCCGGCTTCAGCATGACGACAAGCGCCGGCATCAACAGCAGCGAGCTTGCCGCCGAAATAAACAGCCACAAGGCCATCAGCATCCCCATCTCAGCCTGGAAGCGAATCGAGGAGAAGTACCAGATGACCACGCTGGTGATGAGCGTCGCCGCCGTGACCATCACGCCCCTGCCAGCGCTGAGCAGCGAGTGCTCGATCGCCCCGTTGAGCAAGCGACCCGCACGCAGTTCCTCGCGGATCTCGTCGACCACGTAGAACGCATAGTCCACGCCAAGGCCAATGCCGAGCGCGGCGATCGGCAAGGTGTTGATGTTCATGCCGATGCCCTTCCACGCCATGAAGGCGAAGGTCAGCGTGTTCGAAAGTATCACCGGCAGCATGAAGAACAGGCCGGCCGACAACGAGCGGTACACCACCGCGCAGCAGATGACCAGCACCAGTAGCGCCAGCGCGATGCTCTCGATCTGTTTGGAAAGGATGATCTCGTTGACCGCCGCCAGCACGCCGATCAGGCCGCCGGCCAATTGGATCTTCACCGGCGCGGCGGCGTTTGCGCGCGCGAACTCCTCGATGCGCGACACCGCGGTGCGGATCGTCGCGCCGGTGTGATCGCGGAAGAACAACGTCACCGATGCGTCCTTGTATTGCGGCTCGACGAAGCGGTCCATGTCGCCGGGTTCGGTGCCGGAAGTAAACAGGTATAGCAGCTCGCCGTTTTCGTTGGCGTTGGCCCCGAATTCCTCATAGCGCGGATTGCCTTCGTGCAGGATGCGCTTCATCACCGGCACCAGATCGGCAATCGACAGGGTCGCGCCGACTTCGGGCTGGCTTTCCATGTAGGCTTGGAATGCCGCCATGGTCGCCAGCGCCTTGGGCTCTTTGATCGCATCGGTACGCTCGCCCGACATGACGACGAACATGCGGTCCGCGCCGGGGAAGCGCTTGTTGATCTCCGCCGCGTCGAGGTTATAGCGAGAGTCGCCCCACAGGATGGGCGAACCCGGGTTGGCGTCGCCCACCTTGAGCTTGAAGGCGTAAAGCCCCGAAGCGACGAAAATCGCGGCCGTGAGCGCAACGGCGACGTAGCGTGCCCGCGTGGTGGCGACGTCAATGCAGCGCTGCAGCAGCCAACGCAGCCACGGCTGGACATCGACCGGGTGGGCGTAGCGCCGCGGGTTGCGTATCCACGATAGGAGAACAGGCGTCAGCACGCAGGCGCTCACCGCGATGGTGCTTACCCATACCGTGCCGATGATCGCCACTTTCTGCAACAGCGGGATCGGGGTCAGCACGACGACGATCATGCAGCCGGCATCGGCAATGACCCCCAGCATGCCGGGTTTGAACAGGGCGGACATCGCCGCCTTAGCGGCTGCCGCCGAGCTCGCCGCCCCCTCGGCCAAGGCGTCGTCGAAATGAATGACCAACTGCACCGAGTGCGAGATGGCCCGCGCCGTGATCAGGAACGCGACGACGATCACCAGCGGGTCGAGGTGCAACCCGGCGAGCCGCGCCGCGCCCAGCGCCCACACTGCGCTCACCGTGCCCGCGAGCAGGGGCAGCAGCGTGCCGCGCCAGGTGCGCGCGGTGACGAACAGCAAGGCGATCAAGGCCGCGATGGTGATGAGGAAAATGCGGCCGGTTTCCGGCAGGTAGTAATTGACCCAGCCATACAGCATCGGTTCGCCGACGACATACACCTTGACGCCATCGCCCGCCACCGTGGCGGCCAACTTATTGATCTGGTCGAAGATGCGGTTGTAGTGGACATCGCGATCATAGAAGTCCACCGTCACCAGCGCCGCCTTCAGGTCGCGCGACACATACGCGCCGTAAACGAGCGGGTTGCGCAGGACGGCGGCCTTGAGATCCGCGATCGCCCGCGCTTCGGTCGGCGCCTCGGGCCACATCAGGGGCCGCACGTCTATGCCCTCGGTGGAGGCGCGCACCTCCTTGATCTTCTTCGCCGCCAGGGAAATGATCTGGAACTGGTTCGCGCCGTCGACGAGCTGCAGGTCGCGCGTCACTTTTTGCACCTTGGCGAGCACGTCCGGTCTGAATATGTCGCCGTCCTTCACTTCGAGCATGATGCTGACGAGATTGGAACCGCCGAAATTCTGCTTGAACTGCTCGTGCACCTTGATGTATGGGTGATTTCTAGGCAGCAGATCGTCGAAGACGGTCTTGATCTCGATCCGGACCGCCAGAAACGCCATGATCGCGGTCACCGCCGCGATCGCCGCTACCACCCAGACACGGTTCCGAATACAGAACTCGACGAAACGCAGGAGGCGACCCCGGTTCTCTTGGGAAGGGTTCAGGTTCGGCTCGCGCGGAATCACTTGAACTGCTCCAGTTTGTTGTCCTGACCGAGTACGGACAGCGTCGCGCCCGCCAGATAGAGACGGCCGGCGCGTGCCTCCACGTCGGTATGCCAGGCATAGCTGTTCTCCGACAGGCGACGCACCTCCCATGTCTGCGCGTCCGCAGGCGCCTGCAGCAACAGCCCCTCGTCGCCCACCGCCGCCCAGCCGACGCTCGTGGCCGTGACGTCGAACAGATGCTCGCGGGTGCCGGAAGACACGGCCCGCCAGCTGCGACCGTCGTCGGCAGACAGCAGCACGACACCGTCCAGGCCGACGGCGACCGCCAACCGGCCGTCAGCGGAGAAAGCCACGCCGAAGAGACTGCTCTTGACCGGGCTGGCGACGTCCTGCCAGCTGTGACCGCCGTCGGCGGAGCGACGAATCTTTCCGAACTCGCCCACCGCGACCACCGTCTCACCGCGTACGAAAACATCGTTCCACGCCACGTCTTCCTGAAGCCCGAGGCTGTTCCATGTCCTGCCGAAGTCGGGCGTCACCAGGATCGTGCCGAACTCGCCCACCACGTAATCGCGATCATCGCTACCGCGGCGCACGCGAATGAACTTATGCCCGTCAGTCGCCTTCGGCAGGTTCGTCAGCGTGTGCCATGTGCGCCCGCCGTCATCGGTGACCAGTACGGTTGCGTTGTTGCCGACGACGATCGCGCGCGTGGCGTCCCATGCGGCGATCGACTGCAGGTTTGCGGATGTGCCCGAGCGCTGCGCCTGCCACGACTTTCCGGCATCGTCGCTGCGCACGATCTTGCCGCCACGGCCGACCGCCCAGATCACGCTGTCGGCGGGCGTCACGACCCCGTAGAATGCGTCGCGCCCACCCAGCACCGGTACCGGCACGCTGTCTCCGTTGGGCTTCGGTTTGATGAAAACCCCCGCGTAGAGCAGCGCGCCGATCACGACGAAAGGCAGCACCGCCGTTGCCGCGCGCAAACCGCGTTGCAGCTTGTTCAGCACCGCCGATTCCTCCTCATACCGTGCGCACCTGGCGCGCCCGTTTTTCTTCCTGTGCCCGCAACCATGTCATCGTGCGCCCGCCGACGGCGTGTCCGGTCAGCGTACCCGCCAGTGCAACTGCCTGACGCAGCCGCTCGAGATCGATGCCGGTGTCGTAGCCGCACTGCTCGAACATCACCACCAGATCCTCGGTCGCGGCATTGCCCGCGGCGCCGGGCGCAAAAGGGCATCCGCCGAGACCGCCGACGCTGGCATCGAACTTGCGGATACCCTGCTCCAGCGCCGCCCACGCATTGGCCATCGCCATCGCCCGGGTGTCGTGAAAATGCGCCGACAGGCGCGCCGCGCCAAACTGCGCAACGCACTCGCGCAGCAGGCGCATCACCGCGGCCGGCGCGGCGGCACCGATGGTGTCGGCGATCACCACCTCCTGCGCGCCGGCGGCAAACATGGATTCGGACAGAGCCAGCACACGCGCGGGTGCGACCACACCCTCGAACGGACATTCGAACGCCACAGCGACATACGCCTTGGCGCGTACGCCGTCGGCCACCGCGGCGCGCACCGTGTCCGCGCTCACCGCGCGCGCCTCATCCAGGCTCATGTTGATGTTGCGCCGGTTCATGGTGTCGGTGGCCGACAACACTACCGCGATCTCCTTGACGCCGGCCGCGCGGGCGCGCTCCAGCCCGCGCCGGTTCGGCACCAGCGCCGAATAAGCAATGCGATCGGCATGCGGCAAGCGCGGAAACAGTTGATCCGCGTCAGCCACCTGTGGTACTGCCTTGGGCGACACGAAGCTGGTCGCTTCGATGGCGCGCACGCCCGCCGCGGCGAGCGCCTCGATCAGCCGCAGCTTGTCGTCGCACGACACGTGGACCGGTTGGTTCTGCAACCCGTCGCGCGCGCCCACCTCGTTGATCAGCACCGCTTCGCGCATGGCAGGCATCAGCGCGCCTGACGCTCAGGCGCGCTTATCCAGCGCGCAAACCGCGGCATGCTCGGCGGCTCGAAGCCGGTGTCGGCCTTGCATCGCGCTTTCAACTCCTCGATCGTTCCGCCACGGTCGAACAGCGGCAACGGCTGCTTGCGCCCTGCCGCGCTCTGCCGGCGCAGTA
>JAKANT010000226.1 GCA_021823635.1 Pseudomonadota bacterium | reverse complement strand
ATCGACCGCCGGCGAGGTGAGCAGTTCCGCGGCGATCTCGCGCGGGTCGCCGGTGATCACCGAGAGCATCGGCGGCGGCAGCCCCGCTTCATAAAGTATGTCGGCCAGCGCCAGCGCCGCCAGCGGCGTCTTTTCGCTCGGCTTGACCACGATGCGGTTGTTGGTCGCCACCGCAGGAGAGACCTTGTGGATCACCTGGTTCAGCGGGTGGTTGAAGGGCGTGATGGCGGCGATCACGCCGAGCAGCGGTTCGCGCAGCGTGTAGACCTTGCGGTTCTTGCCGTGCGCAGTCAGGTCGCAGGAAAAGATCTGGCCGTCGTCGACCAGCGCCTGATGGGCGGCAAACAGCAGCACGTCGCTGGCGCGGCCGACTTCGTAAAGCGTGTCTTTCAGACAAAGTCCCGATTCGAGCGTGATCAACCGCGCCAGCTCGGCGCGACGCGCGGCGATGATCTCGCCGGCGCGCATCAGGATGCGATGGCGGTCGTTCCGCGTCAGCCGGCTCCTGAATTCGTAGCCGATGGCAAGCGCGCGGCGCACGTCCTCGGCGGTCGCCTGCGGCACGGTGGCGATCAGCTCGCCGGTGTATGGATAGCGCACCTCGATGCGGCGCTCGCGATCGACGCGGCTGCCGGCGATGCGCAGCGTTTCGTGCTTCACCGGCGGCGGCGCGTTCATGCCGATTGGGCGCGGTTCAGCGCCAGGTCGAAGGCATCGAAGTTGCGCCAGCGGCGGTTGCCGTCGATTCCTTCGATGCGCCGGTTGAGAATCAGCGGTACGCGGCTCTCCGAGATGCCACCGTGCGAGCGCAGCGGCAGCTCGAGCTGCGACAAGTCGTGTCGTGCCGCCGAAGTGCCGAGCACCGCGTCGCGCTCGGCGACGACGACAATGTCGCCGATGCGGTCGGCCGGCAGCTCGAAGCGCGCCGCCGCCTGCGCCCGATCGAGCACCAGCTCGATGCCGCGCAGCGCGCGCAAGCGGGCGATTGCATCCTCCATTCGCCGCGGCGGCAGATAGACGGTGGCGAAGGAACCGAGCGCGCCGTGATGCACGACGTACGGGTCGGTGATCGGCAGGATCACGCGCGACTCGCCGTTGCCGAACCAGCCGTCCAGCAGGTCCTGCAGGTAGATGACGTTCGGGCTGGCGTCCAGCCGCGTCTTGGCGTTCATGCCGTGATCGGCGGTGACCGCCACCACGGCGCCGAGCGCGTCGAGCTCGCCCAGGTAGCGGTCCATCATCGCGAAGAAGCGATTGGCCTCGGGCGTGCCCGGCGCGTGCTTGTGCTGCACGTAGTCGGTGGTCGAAAGGTAGAGCACCTGCGCACGGCGCGCGCGCACCAGGCGCACTCCGGCCGCGAACACGAACTCCGAAAGCTCGGCCGAGTACACCGACGGCAGCGGCAGGCCCACCAGCTCGAGCACGCCTTCGATGCCGTTTTCGGCCAGCGTCGCGGTATCGGCTTTCTCCGCGGAGAAGCAGATGCCGCGCAGCCCATGGCCGAGCAACCTGCGCAGCTTGTCCTTGGCCGTGACCGCCGCCACCGAATGCCCGGCTTGCGCCAGCGCCGCCAAGATGGTCGGCGCGCGCAGCCACTTCGGGTCGTTCATCATCATTTCGGTGCCGCTGGCGGGGTCGAACAGGTAGTTGCCGCAGATGCCGTGCACCGACGGTGGCACGCCGGTGACGATCGACAGATTGTTCGGGTTGGTGAAGCTCGGCACTACGCATTCGGCGATCAGCGCGGTGCCTTGCGCCAGCCAGCGCTTCATCGTCGGCATGCAACCGGCCGCCACCGCCTGCGCGATGTAGTCCGGCTCGCAGCCGTCCACGCACACCACGACGGTCGCCGCCCGCGGCGCCGCGTAATGACGGCCGTTGACCGCGATCATCGTTGGCGTCCCCGTCGCCTTGCGCGCGGCGCCGAGCGCCTCGCTTCGGCCGCCAGCATGCGCTGCTTGCTTTCCATCACGTGCTCGAACATCGCGCGACCGGCGGCTTCCGGGTCGCCCGACGCGATCGCTTTCAGGATCTGCCGGTGCTCGGCCGCCGAATGGGGCAGCACGCCGTGGTCGAGCAGGTTGCGGCGGCGGAACAGCGCCAGCTCTTTCACCAGCTTGCGGTAGATGGCGGCCAGCTTGCGGTTGCCGGCCAGTTGCACCAGCGTGTCGTGAAACTGCAGGTTCAGCAGGTGGTAGGCGTCGGCGTCGCCGGCCTTGGCCGCCTGCTCCATGCGGTCGACGATCCCGCGCACGGTTTTCAACTGCTCGGGCGTGATCGACTCCGCCAGCCGGCGGCCCACCAGCTCGTCCATCGCCGCGCGCAGATCGAAGATTTCGACGGCTTCGTCGAGCGGAATGTCGCGCACGAACACGCCGCGGTTCTTTTCCTGCCGTACCAGGCCGGCCTCTTCGAGCCGGCGGAACGCCTCGCGGATCGGCCCGCGGGAAATCCCGAGCTTCGCCGCCAGCCAAGTCTCGGTGAGTTTGGCGCCCGGCGCGATCTCGCCGGACAGGATCATGCGCTCGATTTCCTGCTGTGCGGCGTTGCCGAGGGAGGCCGTGCGCAGCAGAACGATCGTCGAATCGGCCGCCGCCGCGGCCGCGCTGCCGTTGTTCATAGGGCGCAGTCTAAGGCCTGCCGCGAAAGATTGTCGACAATCTGCAAAAGACAATTGACTCCGGTTTCGGCCGCTGCGTAGACTGGCCGCGCCGTGGCCGCCTGCGCGGGCGGCGCGTCACATTGCGGTCGCATCGCGCTTCTAGCCTGGCGGTTTGCGCCGCGCGGCGCATCACGTCCTAGGAGGAGGAAGATGATCCATCACCGTTTCGCGCTCGCCGTTGCCTTCGCACTTTCGCTCGCCGCGGCCGCCGTGCCAGCGGGCGCGCAGAAGACGCAACTGACCGTGTACACGGCGCTCGAGACCGACCAGCTGAAGGCGTACAAGGACGCCTTCGAGAAGTCCAACCCGAACATCGAGATCGTCTGGGTGCGTGACTCCACCGGCATCATCACCGCCAAACTGCTGGCCGAGAAATCCAACCCGAAAGCGGACGTCGTGATGGGAGTGGCCGCCTCGTCGCTGGCGCTGCTCGACATCGAGGGCATGCTGCACCCGTACGCGCCGGTCGGCCTGGAGCGCGTGACGCCGCAGTACCGCGACAGCAAGAACCCGCCGGCATGGGTGGGCATGGACGTGTGGGGCGCGACGGTCTGCTTCAACACGGTCGAGGCGGCCAAGCGCAACATCCCGAAACCGGAAACGTGGAAGGATCTCACCAAGCCCGTCTACAAGGGCCAGATCGTGATGCCGCATCCGGCCTCCAGCGGCACCGGCTTCTTCGACGTCACCGCCTGGCTGCAACTGTGGGGCGAGGCCGAAGGCTGGAAGTTCATGGACGCGCTGCACGAGAACATCGCCCAGTACATGCATTCGGGTTCGCGTCCGTGCGCGCGCGCCGCGGCCGGCGAGTACGTGGTCGGCATCTCGTTCGAATATCGCGCCAACCGCGAGAAGGCGCAGGGCGCGCCGATCGAGCTGGTGTTCCCGAAAGAGGGGCTTGGCTGGGACCTGGAGGCGGTGGCGATCCACAAGGGAACGAAGCATCTGGCCGCCGCGCAGAAGCTGCTCGACTGGGCGATCTCGAACGAGGCCATGCGGCTGTACGCGAACAACTTCGCGATCGTCGCCGTCAAGGGCCTGGAGAAGCCGCTGCCGAACATCCCGGCCGACTACGCCTCGCGGCTGGTGAAGAACGACTTCGTCTGGGCGGCCAGGAACCGCGAGCGCATCCTGGCCGAGTGGAGCAAGCGCTACGAAAGCAAAGCGGCGCCGAAGTGAGACCGATCGGGGCGCCCGCGCGCTGCGCCGCGGCGCCCCCTGCGGGCCGACGCGATGCGCCGCGCGGCTTGCCATGGCAGGGCGAAGCGGGATGAGTGCGGAAGCGCTGCAACTCGAAGGCGTGCACAAGGCGTTCGGCGACTTCGTCGCGCTGCATTCGATCGACCTCGCCATCCATGACGGCGAACTGGCCTGCTTCGTCGGCCCGTCGGGCTGCGGCAAGACGACGCTGCTGCGGATCATCGCCGGGCTGGAGGCGGTCACGCGCGGGCGTATCCTGCAGCGCGGACGCGACATCACGCGCGCGCCGCCGGCGGCGCGCGACTACGGCATCGTGTTCCAGTCGTATGCGCTGTTTCCGAACCTGACGGTCGCCGAGAACGTCGCCTATGGCCTGGTGAACCGGCGCGCCGGCCGCGCCGCGATCGCCGCCCGCGTGCAGGAGCTGCTGGCGCTGGTCGGCCTGCCCGAGGCGGGGCCGAAGTATCCGTCGCAGTGCTCTGGCGGGCAGCAGCAGCGCGTCGCGCTGGCGCGGGCGCTGGCCACCTCGCCCGGCCTGCTGCTGCTCGACGAGCCGCTGTCGGCGCTCGACGCCAAGGTGCGCGAGCGGCTGCGCGGCGAGATT
>JAKANT010000225.1 GCA_021823635.1 Pseudomonadota bacterium | reverse complement strand
GCCGATCAGTGCCACGCGTTCGGCCACCGCGCGCGTCAGCCGCCGCGCGGCGCGCCGATAGGGGTGAGCGGTGAGCCAATGCGGGCGGCGCGCGTGACCGCGCACGATCGCGGCCACGCGGTCGCAGTTGCCGGGCAGCGCGCAAGCGGCGACCGGGGCGGGCGTCGATTGCGGGCCGAAGGCGGCAAAGATGTTGCCGCCGTCGGGCGAGAGCGTCAGCGCCAACGGCTGCAGCCCGACCTTGGTCGCCATGCACGAGAGCGTGGCGCGATTGAAGTTGTACAAATGCGCTTCGTGAAACGTGCTGCGCGGCGCCTGGCAGGTGGCCTCGACGTTGGGCACTTCGACGATCAGCACGCCGTCGGGCTTTAGCGCCCTTCGCAGCCTGGCCAGCACGCCCGCTGGATCCTCGGTGTGTTCCAGCACGTGCCAGATCGTGATCACGTCGAAACTCGCGGGCGGCAGTGCCACGTCGTCGATGAACCCGCGTTCGATGCGCAAGCCGTACTCGCGCGCCGCATAGTCGGCGTAACCGCGGTTTGGCTCTACGCCGAGCACGTCATGGCCGCGCGACTGCAGCAGGCAGGCGAACTCGCCGCCCCCGGCACCGACGTCGAGCACGCGCGCCGCCGGTCGCAGATACGGCTCGATCGCGCGCAGCCGCGCCAGCGCCACTTTGCCCGCCCGCAGCACGTGCTTCGGTTTCGGCTCGAAAGTGCGCTTGTATGCGAGCCGGTATTCGTCTTCGTAAAAGCGGCGCGCATCGTGGGGGCGCGGGTCCGACCAGACCAGCCCGCAGGCGATGCAGGCCACCGTGCGCAGCGGCCGGCCGCTGCGGCTGCGCCGCGACAGCACCGTGACCTCATGGCCGCCGCAGAGATTGCAAGCGATCGCGGCGGTCTCGCGCGTCTGCACCGTTCCCTCCCGCCCCAACAACGGGCGCGACTATAGCGTGGGCGGGGGCCCGTTCAGGGGGCGATGCGCACCGGGATGCGGCGCGGGCCGAAGGCGCGCACGAAACGCCCGAAACGGCCGGCGATCGCAGCGCCGCAGTGACGGCAGGCGCCGGCCTCGGTCAATTCGTAGCCGAGGATCGAATACCCGTCGCGCCGAATCACCGCCGCGCCGCAACTGGGGCAGAAAGTGGTGCCGCCGTCCACGTCGCGCACGTTGCCCGTGTACACGTACCGCAGACCGTTTTCGAGCGCGATGCGTCGAGCCCGCGTCAACGTCGCCGGCGGTGTGGGCGGCACATCGGTCATCTTGTAGTCCGGATGAAAGGCGGTGAAGTGCAGCGGCACGTCCGGCCCGAGACGCTCGACGATCCAGCGCGTCTCGGCCTCGATCTCGGCATCCGAGTCGTTGTAGCCGGGGATCAAGAGCGTCGTGATCTCCAGCCAGCAACTCGTTTCGTGCCGGATGTACTCGAGCGTCTCCAGCACCGGCGCCAGGTGCGCGCCGGTGAGCTTGAAGTAGAAGTCCTCGCTGAAACCCTTCAGGTCGACGTTGGCGGCATCCATGGCGGCGAAGAACTCGCGGCGCGGCTCGGCGTGGACGTAGCCGGCGGTGACCGCCACGGTACGCAAGCCCAGTTCGTGGCACGCGGCAGCGGTGTCGAGCGCATATTCGGCGAAGATCACCGGGTCGTTGTAGGTGAAGGCCACGCTCTCGCAGCCGTAGCGCTTGGCCACCGCGGCGATCGTCTCGGGCGCGGCCCGATCCATCAGGCGGTCCATCTCGCGCGATTTCGAGATGTCCCAGTTCTGACAGAACTTGCACGCCAGGTTGCAGCCCGCGGTGCCGAACGAAAAGACGCTGGTGCCGGGGTAGAAGTGGTTGAGCGGTTTTTTCTCGATCGGATCGATGCAGAAGCCGGAGCTGCGGCCATACGTGGTGAGCACCATCGCGTCGCCGACCCTCTGGCGCACGAAACACAGGCCGCGCTGGCCTTCGTGCAGGCGGCAGTCGCGCGGGCACAGATCGCACTGCAGGCGGCCGTCGTCCAGACGGTGCCACCAGCGCGCCGGATACGCGCGGCCGAAAAAGTCGTCGCGCGCATTCATGGCTGCGCCTCGACCGCTTCGTCGAACTTGATCACCTCGTAGCGCTCGAAGACCAGCGCGTCGGACCAAAACGCTGCCGGCAGCCCCGCCTTGCGCTTGAGCGCGCGCACGAAATCGCGCGGATCGGGCAGGCTGGCCCAGACCTGCGGCAGTAGCGTCGCACGGCGGTCCCCGCAGCGCAGCACCACGCCGTCCACGTGCGGCCGTAGCACGCGCAGCAACTCCGCTTCGTCGCGGGCCGCGAGCGGCTGCGGCGGCGCGAGCAGCGACACCTCGAAGCGAGTCGCCGGAAACTCTGCCGCGGTGAGCGGCGCGAAGCGCGGATCGCGGAAGGCGGCCGCCACCGCGTTGGCGCGAACGTCCTCGTCCAGTGGTCGCGTCGCCGCCAGCGAGCCGATGCAGCCGCGCAGCTCGCCGTCCAGGCGCAGCGTGACGAAGGTCGCGCCGGGCTGCGTCAGGCGCGGGTGCCAAGGCTCGGCGCTCACTGCGCATGCCAGGTCCCTGGCGACCGCGTTGCGGGCGCGCGCGAGCAGGGCGTCGCCGAGGACGGGGTCACGCATCGGTGTGGCCGTCGAAGGCGATCGCGCAATAGCCGACCACGCGACTGCGGTCGCCTCCGGTGTCGCCGGAGTTGCAAAGCTCGAGCAGCCGCGGCCGCAGGTGTGCGCCCTTGGCCGCCAGCAGCGCCGCGTTGATCGGCGTGGCGCCGCACGCCTGGTCGTGGTCGATGCCGGCGTCCAGCGCCAGGATGCGATCGACGGTGGCTCGATCGATCGCCTGGGCTTCGTGATAGCCGTGGTAGTGCGACAGATCGGAGCTGATGACGATCAGCGTTTCGTCGCCGCCCCACAGATCGGCGAGCAGCTCGGCCAGCCGGTCGTAGGCGAGTTCGCCGACCGCGAGCGGCACGAGCTCGAAACTTTCCAGCACGGTCTGCAGGAAGGGCAGTTGCACTTCGAGCGCGTGCTCGCGCGCGTGCGCGGCGTCGCTCTCGACCACACCCGGGCGCGTACGCAGCCACGCCAGGGTGTCGCAGTCCAGCGGTACGGTGCCGAGCGGGGTGGCGAAACCTTTGGCGGTCGGGATGGCGGCACCGCGCAGCCATACGCGATGGGCCGGACCCAGCATCACGACGCGGGTGATCTGCGCCCGAAATGGCGCGAGCAGCGCGTAGGCTCGCGCCGCCGTGCGCCCCGAGTAGAGGTAGCCGGCGTGTGGGGCGATCAGGATCTTCGGCGGGCGCGTCGCCGCGGCGGGCGGCGAGGGCAGGAGTACGTCGAGCGCGGCGCGCAGCTCCGCCGCCCGGCCCGGGTAGAACAGGCCGGCCACGGCGGGTGGGCGCACTTCCAACATCGCGCTCTAAGTTTGTGCGCATGGCGGCAGAAATCAAGTCGGGCGTTTGCCGCCGCCGCTAGCATTCGTACCATTGCACGCGACGGACGCTACCGATGACAGAAGCCTTCAAGCTCACGTATTCGACGATGTTCAATCCGCCGGCCGAGCTTCACGCCAATTTCGACGCTGCGCTGGCTCGGGTGAAAGCGCGCCTCGGCGCCGACTATCCGATGTGGATCGGCGGCCGGCCGCGCGCGGGCGCGACCCGCTTCGAAGTCCGCTCGCCGATCGACCGCGACTGGCTGCTGGCGACCTTTCCCGCCGGCAGTGCGGCCGACGTGGACGACGCGGTGGCCGCCGCGCGACACGCCTTTCCCGCCTGGCGCAGCCTGCCGTGGACCGAGCGGGTCCGGCTGCTGCGGCGCGCGGCGGCGCTGATCGAAGATCGCGTGTACGACATCGCCGCCGCGGTGGCGCTGGAGGTCGGCAAGAACCGCATGGAAGCGCTCGGCGAAGTGCAGGAGACCGCGGATCTGATCAACTGGTATTGCGACCAGATGCAGGCGAACGACGGCTTCGTGCGCACGCTGCCGAACGATCCCCTGGTCGGATTCGTCAGCCGCAACCGAACGGTGCTCAAACCGTACGGCGTGTGGGCGGTGATCGCGCCGTTCAACTTCCCCTATGCCCTGGCGGGCGGGCCGGTCGGCGCGGCGCTCGTGACCGGCAACACGGTCGTGTTCAAGCTCGCGAGCGATACGGCGTGGTCGGGTTGGTTGCTGATGGAGGTACTGCGCGACGCGGGCCTGCCAGACGGGGTGGTCAACTATGTCACCGGCGCCGGCGCAACAGTGGGCCAGGCGCTGGTCGAGCATCCCGCCGTGGACGGCGTGACGTTCACCGGGTCGTACGAGGTCGGCATGCAGATCGTGCGCGCCTCCGCGCAGCGTGCCTGGCCGCGGCCCTGCATCGCCGAGATGGGCGGCAAGAACGCCGCGATCGTCACCCGGCACGCGGATCTGGATCGCGCCGCGCTCGGCATCATGCGCTCGGCGTTCGGTCTGCAGGGGCAG
>JAKANT010000224.1 GCA_021823635.1 Pseudomonadota bacterium | reverse complement strand
ATCTGACGGCGCTGGAGAGCATGGCCAGCGCGAAGTAGGGCCCCTTCAGCCGCAGCGTCGGCAGGCCGATCACCACCGCGAACAGCATCGCCACGAGCATCGCCGCGGGCAGGCTCCACCAGCCGCCGAAACCGAAAGTCGTGTTGAGAAAGCCGGCGGTGTAGGCGCCCACGCCGATGAACAGGCTGTGGCCGAAATTCTCGCGCCCGGTGAGGCCGGACATGAAATCCCAGCTCACCGCCCAGATGCCGTAAATCACGCTGACCGTGAGCACGCCGATCAGGTAGTTGCCGCCGAAAACGAGCGGCAGCGCCGCCATGAACGCGACGAAAGCCAGGGCGCCGGCGTAATCGATGCGTTTGTCTGCGCCGAACATCCCGGCCTCAGAACGCCGCGCGCTTGCCGAACATGCCGGCCGGACGGAACACCAGCATCAGCAGCGTCGCGAGCACCGACACGATTTCGGTCCACGAGCTCGAGATCAGATAGCCGACGATGGTCTCGGCGTAGCCCAGCATCAGCGCCGCGAGGATGCTCCCCGGGATCGAGCCGAGCCCGCCGACGATCACGATCGCGAACGCCTTGACGATGGGCAGCAGCCACATCGTCGGCTGCACCGTGAGAAACGGGCCGGCGAGCACGCCGGCGGCGGCAGCCAGCGCGGCGGAAATGCCCATCACGATGGAGAATATCCGGTCGCTGGGTATGCCCATGTAGTTGGCCGCCTCGGGATCCTGCGACACCGCCAGGATCGCCGATCCGAGCCGGGTGCGCTGGATGAACACCCAGAGCAGGGCGATGAGCGCGATGCTGACGCCCAGGGCGAGCAGCCTTTGGCCGCCGACGTCGACGCCGCCGATGCTGAATTTGGCGTCGACGAACGCCGGCACGTTGCGGTATTCGGAACCGAAGGTGAGGAACAGCGCCTGTTCGACCACCAGCGCAACCGCGAGCGTGATCATCAGCACCGCGAGCTGCGAGCGGCGCATCGGCCGCACCAGCACTTTTTCGACGACGACGCCGAATACGGCGACCAGCGCGATCGCGAGCAGCGCCGCCGGAAACAGCGGCAGCTTGAGATGCGAGGTGAAGAAATAGGCGCCGTACGCGCCCAGCGCGTAGAACGTACCGTGCGCGAGATTCAGAATCCGGGCGACGCCGAAAATCAGCGTGAACCCGACCGCAAGCATGGCGTAAATGGCGCTGCTCACCGCGCCGTGAATCAGGATTTCGAGCAAGGCAGCCCCCCGTTTATGTCTTGCGTCATCCGCGGCGGGCGGCCGCCGCGGATTGCTGGAACGAGGGGATCGTTACTTCTTGATCCAGGCGGGCGTGATGTATGCCTTGGTACGCTGCGCCTTGGGGTAGATTACTTCGCGCGCGCACTTGTCCTGCCATTGCACGAACAGGAAGTTCGGCCCCTTGCCGCCGGGTTTTACGTCGTGCATCTCGTCGAACTCGATCATGCCGGGAATGCCGACATAGCTGGTCTTCTCGAGTTCCTTGATTACGGCGTTCGCCTCGGTGCTCTTGGCGCGTGCCACTGCCTGTGCATAAATGTAGACCGCATCGTTGGCGCCGAAGGCGGTGTAGACCGGCGAACGGCTGGTGCGTTTCTTGAACTCGTCGAAGAAAGGAATCGTCTTCGGCGTAAGCGGCGCGCGCACGGCGAAGTTCGCCGCCATTTCGCCCACCGACTTGCCGCCGACGCGGTCGCAGAAGTCGCCGTCCATGCTTTTCACGTCGATGCCGCCGTAGGGAATCGGGAAACGCGCGTCGTGCCACTGCTTGGCGAAAATGTCGCTCGAGGCGTGCGACAGGATCACGATCAGATACTGCGCGCCCGAGTCCTTGATCTTGGCCAGCAGCGGCGAGAAGTCCGAGGTCTGCGAATCGAAGAATTCGGTCAGGCGCACGTCGGCGCCGGCGTCGATGGCGCCTTTCTTCAATACCGGCACCAGGTCCTGCACCCACTTCGCGCTTTCGCCGACGATGGCGATTTTGCTGATGCCGAGCTCGCCCTTGATGAAGCCGGAGATGAAACCCGTGACCTGCTTTGCCTGGTTGCCGGCGTGGATCGGGCCGACGCGAAAGATGTACTTGTAGTTGTCGTAATCCTGTTTCACTTTGGCGGTGATCGACGGCGAGGCCGCGCCGACGCCGAGATAGATGGTCTTGGCCGCGGAGATGTGCGGCAGCTGCGCCAGCGTGACGCCGCTGGTGTAGCCGCCGATGAGCACGTCGACTTTCTCGTCGGCGGTGAGCTTCTTGATCGCGCTGATGCCGGTTTCCGGGTTCTCGGTCTCGTCGGCGACGACCATCTCGAGCTTGCGCCCGAGCACGCCGCCCTTGGCGTTGAGGTCGTCGATCGCCATCTTGATCGCGTCCTGCGTGTCGCGCCCGACTTGCAACTGCATCGCGGCGGGCACGCCGATCCGGATCGGCTTCGTTTGCGCGCTGGCTGGCGCGGCGGCCAGTGCGGCCGCCACGCAGACTGCAGAGAAGAGAATGCTCAAGTTCTTCATGAAACCTCCTTTTGGTTTTCGTGTTTGACGCGCAACCACCTTGCTATCCTGCGGCTCGTCTTCGCGGCCTTTCCCCCACCCCGGCGTTGCGCGCGCCGGCTTCGTCTGGCCGCCAATTTAGCACGAATCCCCGCGGACCGGCGACGGCCGGGAGTCTGGATCCCGCCAGGAATCTCGATGACCTGCGCCGACTGCAGCGCGCGGATACGCCCGGCGTCGTAGCCGAGTTCGCGCAGCACCTGCTGCGTATGCTCTCCCACGCGATAGGGCGCCGGGCCAGAAGCGCAAACCTTTCGATCACTTCGGCGCGAGCTCGCCGTACCAGTAGGCGGCCGTGACGCCGCCGTCCATGAGGAAATCGCTGCCGGTGATGAAGCCGCCGTCCGGCCCCAGCAGGAGGGCGCCGACGGTGCCCACCTCGTCCGGCGTGCCGCCGCAGCGCGAACGAGATCGACCAGCGCCATGTTCGCCTTCAGCGCTTCCGGGGCGAACCGGGGAACGATGGTGCGGAAATCCGGGCTGTCGAACTTGGTCGTTTCATCGATCCTGCCGGTGAGAAAGCCGGCGCCCAACGGGCTGAACGGAACAAAGCCGATGCCAAGCTCTTCCAGCGTCGGCAGGATTTCGGTCTCGGGACCGCGCCACCACAGCGAATATTCGCTCTGGACCGCCGCGACGGGCTGGACGGCGTGGGCGCGGCGAATGGTCTGTGCCCCGGCTTCCGACAACCCGAAGTGCTTGACCTTGCCTTCCCTGATCAGGCCCTTGACCGCGCCGGCGACGTCCTCGATCGGCACAGCCGGGTCGACGCGATGCTGGTAGAGCAGGTCGATCACATCGACACCGAGGCGTTCGAGCGATGCTTCCACGACTGCCTTGACATGCTCGGGGCGGCTGTTCACGCCGCCGCGACGTTCACCCGTCTTGGGATCGATGTCGAAGCCGAACTTGGTCGCGATCACCACGCGGTCTCGGCAGGGCGCGAGCGCCGCGCCGACCAGTTTCTCGTTTGCGAACGGGCCATAGGCCTCGGCCGTGTCGAAGAAGGTCACGCCACGATCCACGGCTGCGCGGATGAGCGCGATCATTTGCTGCGTATCGGCGGGAGGCACGTAGCCGGAACTCATGCCCATGCAGCCCAGGCCGATGGCCGAAACTTCCAAATTTCCGAGTCTGCGCTGTTGCATGTTCTTTACTCCTTAGCGATCCGCGGCGGCGGGCATGCAGCCACTGTAGTCAATCCGGCCGCAAATGATTAGCCGGTACAATGCGCATGAGCCTATGAACCGGATTCATGAATGGCGCACAAGGACTTCAACGATCTCCTCGCCTTCGTCCTGGTGGCGCGGGAAGGAAGCTTCAACCGCGCCGCGGCGCAACTGGGCGTATCCCAGTCGGCGCAGAGTCATACGATCCGCGCGCTGGAGGCACGGCTCGGTATTCGGCTCCTGACCCGCACGACGCGCAGCGTCTCCCCCACGGAAGCGGGCGAGCGCCTGCTGCAGACCGTCGGGCTGCGATTCGAGGAGATCGAGGCTGAGCTGGCCGCCTTGACCGAACTGCGCGAAAAGCCGGCCGGCACGATCCGCATTACGACCGCGGAGCATGCGGCCGACGCGGTGCTGTGGCCGAAGCTGGCGAAGTTCCTGCCGGACTACCCGGACATCAAGGTCGAGATCAACGTCGACTACGCGATGACCGACATCGTGGCGCAGCGGTTCGACGCCGGCGTGCGCCTCGGCGACCAAGTGGCCAAGGACATGATCGCCGTGCGCATCGGGCCTGACTTCGGCATCGCGGTCGTCGGAGCACCGGGTTATTTCGCGAAACGGCCTTTGCCCGAGACACCGAAGGACCTGACTGCGCACGTCTGCATCAATCTGCGCCTGCCGACGCACGGCCAGCTCCTGGTCTGGGATTTCGAGAAGAAGGGGCATGCGCTCAACGTGCGCACCGACGGCCAG
>JAKANT010000223.1 GCA_021823635.1 Pseudomonadota bacterium | reverse complement strand
GTGTTCACGGTCGAGCGCATCACGATGCGCCGCGATCCGATCTATCACTCGACCTACACCGGCAAACCGCCGGACGAGCCTGCGGTGCTCGGCGTGGCCCTGAACGAAGTGTTCGTACCGATCCTGCAACGCGCGCTGCCGGAGGTCGTCGATTTCTACCTGCCGCCGGAAGGCTGCAGCTACCGCATCGCGGTGGTATCGATGCGCAAGCAGTACCCAGGCCACGCCAAGCGGGTCATGTTCGGCGTCTGGAGCATCCTGCGCCAGTTCATGTACACGAAATTCATCGTCGTGGTGGACGACGACATCGACGTGCGCGACTGGAAGGAAGTGATCTGGGCCATCACCACGCGCGTCGATCCGGTGCGCGACACCGTGCTGGTCGCCAACACGCCGATCGATTACCTGGATTTCGCCTCGCCGGTCGCCGGTCTGGGCGGCAAGATCGGCATCGATGCCACGAACAAGATGGCCGGCGAAACCGACCGCGCCTGGGGCCGGCCGATCCAGATGGACCCCGAGGTCAAGCGTCGCGTCGATGCGATGTGGAACGAACTCGGACTTTGAAAGGAGCCGACATGCCGATCGAACGCAAACCGATCCGCCGCGGCGGCATCAAGTCCGCCGGTTATGACCGCGTCAATCGCATCCTGGAGATCGAATTCGACAACGGTTCGATCGTCCAGCACACCGCGGTGGGCGAGGAAATCGCGCGCCGTTTCCTGTCGTCGTCGTCGCCTGCCAGCGTCTACAAGGACACGATCCAGGAGGAATACACGCTGCGCCGGATCAAGTGATCAACGGAAGAACAGGGTTGCAAGCCCGAGGAAGATGAAAAATCCGCCGGAATCGGTGGAGAACGTCAGCAGCACCGATCCGCCGATCGCCGGGTCGCGCCCCAGCGCGCGCAGCGCCAGCGGCACCGCCAGCCCGACCAGCGCGCCGACCAGCATGTTCAGGATCATCGCCAGCAGCATCACCGCGCCCAGCCGCAGCGCGTACGGCGAGTCGAAATAAAGGAAGAACACCAGCACCGCCGCCACGCCGCCCCACACGACGCCGTTGGCCACCGCCACCGCGATTTCCTTCAACACCAGCCGGCGCGCGTTGGCGCCGGTCACCTGCCCGAGCGCGATCGAGCGCACCAGTAGCGTCAGCGTCTGGTTGCCCGAGTTGCCGGCGATGCCGGCCACGATCGGCATCAGCGCCGCCAGCGCCACCACGCGCTCGATCGTGCCCTCGAAGGCGCTGATCACGCGGCTGGCGAAGAACGCCGTGCCCATGTTGATCGCCAGCCAAAGCCAGCGGTTCTTGGCCGAATTCCAGACCGAAGAAAACAGGTCTTCCTCTTCGCGCAAGCCGGCGTTGGCAAGGTCGCGCTCTTCGCTTTGCTCGCGGATCACGTCCACGACCTCGTCGACCGTCAGCCGTCCGATCAGACGGCCATTGGCGTCGACCACCGGCGCCGACACCAGGTCGTAGCGTTCGAACGCCTGTGCCGCCTCGTCGATGTCGTCCAGCGGCGAAAGCGTCAGGATGTCGGCCTTCATCACGTCGGCGACCTTGGTGTCCGGCTCGTTGACCAGCAGCCGGTCCAGCGGCAGCGCTCCTTTCAGGACGTCGTCGCGGTCGACCACGAACACCTGGTCGGTGTGATCGGGCAGCGCGTCGAAGCGGCGCAGATAGCGCAGCACCACTTCCAGCGTGACGTCGTCGCGTATCGACACCAGGTCGAAGTCCATGCGGGCGCCGACCGAGTCCTCCGGATACGACATCGCCGCGCGCAGCTGCGCGCGTTCCTCGTTGGTCAGGCCCTGCTTGACTTCTTCGACGACATCGGCCGGCAGATCGTCGGCGAGCGCGGCGATCTCGTCGGTCTCCAGCGTCTCGACCGCTTCGACCAGCTCTTCGCGGTCCATCGACGCGATCAGCGTCTCGCGCACCGCATCCGACACCTCGAGCAGGATCTCGCCGTCGCGCTCGGCGCGCACGCACTCCCAGACCGTCATGCGGTCGTCGCGCGGCAGCGCCTCCAGGATGTAGGCGACGTCGGCCGGATGCAGCCGGTCGAGGATCGCCTTCAGCTCGTTCAGATGCTGGCGATGAACCAGGTTCTCGACCAGCGCCTTCTTGTCTTCGGCCGGGGCGGCCTCGCGGTGCACGAGCGCTTCGACGCGGTGCTGCTTGGCGAGCAGGTCCTGCACGCGCGCCAGTGCGCGCTGCGCCTCTTCCGGGTCGCGCGCCGGCGCGGCGGCCTGCGCGGCCGCCGGTTCGCTGCGCAGTTGCACTTCGTCCATCGCGCGCCGATTGTAGGCGGCACCCGTGTCGCGGCATTCGTCGAGCGAATTTTTTTGGTTGCGGCGGTGCCGCCGGGACGGGCCGGCGGCATGCAGGGCCAGACTCGATCCGGCGTACGCTCACGCTGGGTATGAAGGCTCACCGCCGCGCACTGTTGGCCGCGCTCGCCGGCATCGTCACGGCACCTCGGGCGCGGGCGCACGACCCGCATGCCGAACGCCGGCGCGAGTTGTTACAGACGATCGAACGGCAGATCCGTCAGTTCGCGCCCGACATCGGCCGCTCCCGGCTCGCGCCGTGCGTGGCGCGCGCCATCGGCAGCGTGCCGCGCCACCGCTTCGTGCCGCCGCAGTGGAGCGAGTTGGCCTACGCGAACCGCCCGTTGCCGATCGGTCACGGGCAGACGATCTCGCAGCCGTTCATCGTCGCCCTGATGACGGACCTGATCGAACCGCAACCGTCGCACCGCGTGCTCGAGGTCGGCACCGGTTCGGGCTATCAAGCGGCGGTGCTCGCCGAATGCGTGGCCCAGGTTTACACGATCGAGATCCTGCCGGCGCTCGCCGAACGGGCGCGGGCGCTGCTCGCCGAACTGGGCTATCGCAACGTCGAAACCCGCCTGGGCGACGGCTACGCAGGCTGGCCTCAGGCCGCACCGTTCGACGGCATCGTCGTGACCGCCGCGCCCGACCACGTACCGCCGGCCTTGATCGAACAGCTCGCCCCCGGCGGGCGCATGGTGATTCCGGTCGGCGCGCAGGCGAGCGGGCAGGACCTGCTGGTGATCCGCAAACAGGCCGACGGCCGCACCGTCACGCAGCGTACGATCCCGGTGCGCTTCGTGCCGCTGGTGCGCGACGGCGCGGCGCCGCGGTGACCGCCCCGCCGTCTCGGCGCGCGGTCACCGTCGAACGTCGGCGGTCACGGCACCTGCGCGTGCCACAGGTAGCGCAGGATTTCGTCGGTGCGCCGATCGAGGTAGGGGCCGCTGCGAAGGCGGCCATAGCGCTTCGGGTTCGGCAGGTATGCGGCCAACCGCGCCGCCTGATGGGGCGAAAGCTGCGCCGCGCCGATGCCGAAATAGTGGCGCGCCGCGGCTTCAGCGCCAAAGACGCCTTCGCCCCACTCGACCACGTTCAGGTAGACCTCGAGGATGCGGCGCTTGTCCCAGACCGCTTCGAGCATCAACGTGATCAGCAGCTCCTGTGCCTTGCGCAGATAACTCTTGTCAGCCGACAGGAAAAGGTTCTTCGCCAGTTGCTGCGAGATCGTGCTGCCGCCGCGCGCCGGCCGGCCACGTTTCAGGTTCGTCTCGTACGCTTTCTGGATCGCCTCCCAGTCGAGCCCTTCGTGCGCGCTGAAGCGTGCGTCCTCGGCGGCGATCACCGCGCGCTTCAGGTGCACACTGATGCGGTCGTACGCCACCCACTGATGCCGCAGGGCCGCGCGCGGGTCCCTCTGCTGCAGCCGCGCCAGTTCACGGCGCATGAAAGCGGTCGTGGTCGGGTTCTCGTACTTCCAGTACGCCACGCAGCCGAGGAACCAGAGCTGGACGCCGAGCGCACCGAGCAAGGCGAGCAGCAGCAGCCACGCACCCAAGCGCAGCAGCCGACGCGCCGGGCTCATCGCGCCGCGGTTGCAGCGTCCGCGTGCTCCGCGTCGAGCCGACGGCGCAGTTCCTTGTAAACCGGCGCCGTGTCGGGCCGCACTCCGCGCCAGAAGTAGAACGATTCGGCCGCCTGCTCGATCAGCATGCCGAGCCCGTCGCACACGTGCCGCGCGCCGCCGCGTTTGGCCAGTTCCATGAACGGCGTGGGCCGCGCTGCGTACACCAGGTCATAGGCGAGCGCGCAGTCGTCGAAGGTTTCCGGGTCGATCGGCGGCGCCTCGTGGTTGAGGCTGCTCGCGGTGCCGTTGATCACGAGGTCGAAATGCTCCGCCGGCACCTCGTCGAAATGGATCGCCTCGATGCCGAACTCGTCGGCCAGCTCCTGCGCGCGGCCGTGGGTCCGGTTGGCCACGGCGATCCACTTCGGCTTGGCGTCCAGCAGCGAGCCGATCAGCCCGCGCACGCCGCCGCCGGCACCGAGAATCAGGATCGCGGCGCCCTCGATCTTGAACTTCAGACGACCGGTCACGTCGCGCACGAAGCCGATGCCGTCGGTGTTGTCGCCGACGATCTTGTCGCCTT
>JAKANT010000222.1 GCA_021823635.1 Pseudomonadota bacterium | reverse complement strand
AACGCTTACCGGCTCGCCGACTTGCAGGTGCTGCTGCGGTTGGAGCCCAAGGACGGTTCGGGCCTGCACTTCGGCTCCCGCATCGCCTTCGACCGCGAGGGCATGCTCTACGTCACCTTCGGCGACCGCGGCACGATGGCGCGCGCGCAGCGGCTCGACGATCTGGCCGGCAAGATCGTGCGGCTGACCGAGGACGGCCGGCCCGCGCCCGGCAATCCGTTCGCCGGGCTGGCGGGCGCGCGGCCCGAGATCTTTTCGCTCGGGCACCGCAACGTGCAGGGCGCGGCGCTCGATCCGGTCACCGGCGCGCTGTGGGCGCACGAGCACGGCCCGCAGGGCGGCGACGAACTGAATCTCGTCAAGCCCGGCGTCAACTACGGTTGGCCGATCATCACGTACGGCGTCAATTACGTGACCGGCACCAAGATCGGCGAAGGCACCGAAAAGCCCGGTCTGGCGCAGCCGGTCAAGTACTGGACGCCGTCGCCTGCGTTGTCCGGCATGGCCTTCTACACGGGCGACAAGTTTCCGCGCTGGCGCGGCGACGCCTTGATCGGCGCGCTGCGCGGGCAGGCCCTAATCCGTGTCCGGCTCGACGGCGAACGCTTCGTCGAAGACGAATTCATGTTGCGCGGCGCGCTGCCGCGCATCCGCGACGTGCGCGTCGGCCCGGACGGCTTCGTCTATCTGCTGACCGATCTGCCGAACGGCGGCATCCTGCGGCTGGAGCCTGCCTGAACCGCTGCCGGCCCCTCACCAAGTCAGCGGGGCGTTGCGCTGCGGTGTGCCCGCCGCCGGCACGGGTTTGGCGGGTGGCGCCTTTTGCGGCGTGCTGCGCGTCGGCATCGCCGGCGCGGAAGGGGCGGCGGGTTGCGGAGGCGTGGGTGCAACCGGCTCGGGTGCGGCGCGTGCCGTGACGAGCGGCGCGGCGCCGGCGCGCGTATCGGGCAGCGCCGTCTCGCCGAGGCTGGCGATGACCGAGGCTTTCGCCTGCGCGCCGACTTCGAAGCGCAGGTGCTGGCCCACGCGCAGCGCGAGCGGCGACGGGTACGTGTACATCGCGCCGGTGGCGTGATCGATCAGCGTGGCGAGCGAGCCGCCTGGCAGGAAGGCATGCGCGATCGCGCTTTCGGCGCGCGGCACCACGGTGCCGCGCGCGGCGAGATCGCCGCGGCGGCATTCGATCTCCAGTTCGGTTCCCGAACGGCGGATCTCGAGGTCGGCGGCCGGAAGCTGCACCGTGTACGTGCCGGCGCCGTGCGTCAACGTGCACACCATGCCGGCGACCGGCCGGTCGCGCGCGTCGAGCACCGTGATTTCGAGGCGCTGGCTCGAACTGCCGGTCAGCGTGGCGCAACCGCTCACCCCCAGCGCGGCGGCGCTGCAGGCGAGGGCGCGAAACGGCGAAAGCTTCATCGGGCGCGCGTTCGGATGACTGCAGTTTCGGCGCGTGCGGCCGAAACTGAAGCCCGCTTTTGAACGGTCACAGGCCGGTTATTGCCAGCAATGCGAACGAGGCGAGCCAGTGCGTGGCGACGTAGTCGCCCGCGGTCGCGGCCGGCAGCGACGCCGCGACGTGCGCTTCGGCGACGTGCTGCGCGCGTTGCTGCAACGCCGGTGGCAGGTGCGGCGCCAGCGCGCGCCAGCACCAGGCACGCGACAGGTTCAGCCCGTGCAGGTGCACGATCTTCGGGTCGGTCGCGTCGCTGACGGCCACCGGCGTCAGCCATCGGTCCAGCGCGGGCGGCGCGAAGGCTTCCCACCATTCGCCAAAGGCGGCGCCGTCGAGCGTGCGCGCCATCGCGAGCGCCTCGCACAGTCCGGGGGACAGGAAATCGTCGCCCGACGGCTCATAGTCGGCAGGGTAGCGGCGGTCGGCGCCGAACCAGCGTCGCGCCGCGGTTGCTATCGCGTGCGCGAGCGCGTCCGCACCCGCGCGCCGCGCATACTCGAGCGCCAGCACGAGCGCGAACGCGCTGTTGCCGTGGCTGCCCGCACGCACCGGATACTCGGCGCGCGGCAGAAAGTCGACGAACGCCTGTGCGAGGTGGCGGGCGAGCGGCGCCAGCGCGTCGCGCCAGGCGCGCGCCGGCGCATGCGAGGCGGCGAGCGCGTCCAGCTCCGCCGCCAGCGCCAGCAGCCAGGCCCAGCCGTAGGGGCGTTCGAACGAGGCGCGCCCGGGCGCCCGGAAATACGCCAATTCGCGCGCAACGTTGTCCGCCGTGAGTCGCGCATCGAAATGGCGCGCGATCGCCGCCGCATCCACCGCAGCGGGTGCGAGGCGCAGCAGGCGCGCCAGCGTCCAGTGCATATGTACGCAGGAATGCCAGTCGTAACTGCCGAAGAACGCCGGATGCAGCTCGCGCGGCGCGCGGATGTCGCGCTCGTCGCGCGCCAGGTGCGTCAGATGAAACGGGTACTCGGTCGCGACGTTGGCGAGCGCCAGCGCTGCCAGCCGCGCGGCCGTCTCGGCCGGCAGATCCATCCGGAAAGCTTATCGCCGCGGCGATGCGGCTACGGCGAGTCGGCGGCGACGGCCGGTTTGCCGGGCGCTTCGTCGCGGGCGTCGAACACCAGGTGCTGGCCGATGCGAAGGCGCATCGCGCTCGGGTAGGCGTAGCGATAGCCGGTCAGGTGATCGACCGCGAGCATCACGGTGCCGCCGGGCAGCAGCGCCTTGACGGCGCCATCGATCGCTGAGCCGCGCGAAACAGCGGTGGCGCGGGCGACGTGGCTGCCATGGCGGCATTCGATTTCGAGGTCGCTCGCCGAACGGCGTACGCGCAAGTCGAGCAAGGGCGAGTCGCCGACGTATTCGGCCGAGCCGTTGATCACGCGGCAGCGGAAGCCGGCGATCGACCGATCGTGCGCGTCCACCGTGTGGATGCTGATCGACTGCAGTGCGTCGCCGGTGAGCGTGGCGCAACCGGCTGCTAATAGAGCGAGCGGCAGTAGCAGTAGCGGACGCGGCATCGGGAAAAAGGCGCCCGCACCGGAAAACCGAGGAGGACGGGCGAAAACGGTGCGGGCCGGCAGATCGTACGAAGCAGCCGCGCGGCGGCGTAATCGCGCGTCGCACCGCCGGACGGATGAAGCCGGCGCCGTGCCTGCGGGAGCTGCGGACGGCGCCGCTAATCCGGGCGGTGGATTTCGCGCGCCCCGGTCTGCGGCTTGGGCGAACCGTCGGCCGAAGGGCGCGCATCGCAGGGTGTCTGCGCCGGTGGCGGCAATGGTCGGCGCGCGCCGTGTTCGTCGGTCAGCGTGTCGAGGAACGCCAGCAGGTCGTCGATTTCGGCGTCGCTCAGATCGAGCCGGCGCAGGATGCTTTCTCCGTCGGCGTGCAGCCGCTCTTCGTTCAACTGCGAATAGTGGCGCAGCACGTCGCGCAGGGTGTGCAGCCGGCCATCGTGCATGTACGGGGCGGTCACGGCGACGTTGCGCAGGCTCGGCGTGCGGAATTCGCCCCAGTGGCGCGGCTCGAGCCGTACATGGCGAGTGGCCTCGCCGCGGGCTCGCGCGGGGTCGTCGTTGAACGGGCCGAGCTGGTTGTAGGGGCTGGCGAGCACGCGGCGGATGCCCTCGTAGCGGCCGGGATCGGCCACGCCCGGACGGATGAAAAACGGCACGCCGATGTCGTGGAACTCGCCGTTGCTGAAGTTCGGCCCCGAGTGGCAGACGGAGCAGTTGCCGCGGCCGACGAACAGCTTCAGCCCGCGCTGTGCGGCCGGCGGATAGCGGGCCGCCGCGGCGGCGTCGCCGCGCGCCAGCGCATCGCGAAACTCGTCGAACGGGGTGCGCCCGGTGACCAAGGTCTCTTGAAACGCGGCCAAGGCTTTGCCGACGTCCACCAGCACCGTCTCGTCGTCGGCCGGCACCGGCCGGCCGAAAGCCTGCTCGTACTGGCACGCCAGCCTTTGGTCGCCGCGGACCGCCGCCGCCACATGCGCGGCGCTGGCGCCTAACTCTCGCTCGTCCAGCAGCGGCCGGATGCTGGCCATCCACAGGCTGTCGCTCGCGCCCGCCCAGCCGTACCAGCGCTGCTGGCGCAGGTTGGCGAGCGCGATCGCGTTGCGGTCCAGGTCGGCCAGTCCGCGCGAGCGCGGCAGCGCGTCGGTGAACGCGCGCTGCGGGACGTGACAGGTGGCGCAGGCGACCCGGCCGTCGGCGGAGAGGCGCGCATCGAAGAACAGCCGCCGACCGAAGTCGATCGCCGCTGGCTGGCCGGAGGCGCGGTTGCTGGGGTCGCGCGTCTGTGCCGGCGGCCACGGGCCGTGCGCCAGGATGCGGGCGACCTCTTCCGCGCTGAAGGCCGGCTGGGCTTGGGCCACCCCAGCCGCCAGTAGCGCAAGCGTCGCCCACAGCCAGCGCCGCCAACCCGCTGCCGGCGCTTCGGCCCACCGGCGCACGGGCCAGATGTAAGCGGCTACAAACCCTTTCTGTCGCATGTCTTCGAGCGGCGCCGCGGCTGCGCGGCTGCCCGCAGCCATGTT
>JAKANT010000221.1 GCA_021823635.1 Pseudomonadota bacterium | reverse complement strand
GCTTCGGCCTTGGCCGCCAGTCCGAGCCGCTCCAGGATCGCCATCGACTGCGCGCGCGCCGCGGCCGTGCTGCGCGTGCGCAGCAGCGCCCCCACCATCACGTTGTCGAGCACCGACAGCCCGGCGAAGGGCTTGACGAGCTGGAAGGTGCGGCCGATGCCGGTCGCACAGATCTGATCGGGGCGCTGGCCGTCGATGCGCCGGCCGTCGATGCGGATCGCCCCGGCGTCGGGTGCGAACACGCCGGCGATCAGGTTGAAACAGGTGGTCTTGCCGGCGCCGTTCGGTCCGATCAACGCGACGATGCTTGCCGCCGGCACCTCGAAACTGGCCTCTTGCACCGCGCGCAGGCCGCGAAACGACTTCGACACCGACTCGACCGAAAGCAGCGCGCTCATCGCGTCAGGCCCAGCTTGCGCGCCAGCATCGGCCACACGCCGTGCGGCAGGAACATCACGACCGCCAGCAGCACGATGCCGTAGAACACCTGCTTGATGCCCGGGATCTCCCAGCCGAGCGCGGCCAACAGCTCGGTGATGCCGTCGGCCAGCACGGTCAGCAGCGCGGCGCCGAGGATCGGCCCGAACAGCGTGCCCAGCCCGCCGATGATCGGGCCGAGGATGATCTCGATCGAGCGGCTGATATGGAAGATCTGCTCGGGAAACAGGTTGTTGTAATAAAAGGCGAAGAACACGCCGGCGATCGACGTCATCGCCGCGCTGATGACGACCGCGATCAGCTTGTAGCGGAACGTGTTGATGCCGAGCGCCTGCGCCGCCTCCTCGTTTTCGCGGATCGCCTGCCAGTAATAGCCGATGCGGCTGCGCACCATCCACGCGCACAGCGCGAAGGCGGCGACGGTGGCCACCAGCATCAGGTAGTAGAACATCACCGGCGGGCCGCGCAGGTTGGCCAGATCGACCACTTCGCGCTGTTCGACCTTCAGAAACAGTCCGCCGGGGCCGCCGAGCAGCGGGAAATGATCGAAGCCGATGCGCGTGAACTCGGCGAACGCGATCGTCAGCAACGCGAAATACACGCCGGAGATGCCGAAGCGAAACGCGAGAAAACCGATCACCGCGCCGAGCGCCGTGCAAGCCGCGAGCGCCGCCCACACGCCGATCCACGGGCCCACGCCCAGGTGCACGAACAGTCCGGCGGCGACGTATGCGCCCACGCCGACGTACAGCGAATGCCCGAGCGAAAGCTGGCCGGCGAAACCCATCATCACGTTCCATGCCTGGCCGGCGTAGGCGAAGAACAGGATCAGCGTGGCCACCGACAGCACATAGGCGTCGGCGAACGCCGGCAGCACCAGCAGCGCCAGCGCCAGCACGGCCAGCAACGAAAGCGCGCGCCGGTTCACGCCCGTTTCCCGAACAGCCCTTGCGGGCGCAGCAGCAGCACCAGGATCAGCGCCGCGAAGCTCGCCATGCTCTTGGCCGACGGCGCGAAGAACAGGCCCGCCAGCGCCTCCGAGACGCCGATCAGCACGCCGCCGGCGAGCGCGCCGCTCATCGAGCCCAGCCCACCGACGATCACGATCACGAACGCGAGCAGCGTGTAGGCGGGCCCCAGCGTGGGCGTGACGTCCACCAGCAGGATCATCATGCAGCCGGCCACCGCGACGCATGCCGCGCCCAGCCCGAAGGTCAGCGCGTACAGCCGCTTCACGTTCAGTCCGATCACCAGCGCGCCGAGGTGATTGTCGGCGCACGCACGGATGGCCTTGCCGGTGCGGGCGAAGCGAAAGAACGCGAACAGCGCCGCCGCGGTGACGCAGGCGACCGCCGCGGCCGCCAGCTTGCCGCGGTCGGCGAGCAGCGGCCCCAGCTCCACCGGCTCCAGCAGGTAGTCCAGTTGCACGCTGCGCGCGTCGGGGCCGAAGATCATCAGCAGCGCGTTGATCATGATCAGCGCCACCGCGACCAGCAGCATGAACTGCGAATGTTCGGGCCGCGTGATGAACGGATTGATCAGGCCGCGCTGCAGCAGGTAGCCGAAGACGAAGAACGCCGCCGCCACCGGCAGCACGGCGAGGAACGGATCGAGGCGCAGCGCCGTGAACAGCACCACGGTCGCGTACATCGCGATCGTCATCATCTCGCCGTGCGCGAAGTTGACCACGCGCACGACGCCGAAGATCACCGACAGCCCGAGCGCCATCAGGCCATAGACCAGGCCGGTCAGCAATCCGGCCAGCGCGACGTTGACGATTGCGGCGGGATCCATCGGGATCGGAACATTGTCATCGAGCCGCGGCGCTCCGGGAAGCCGCACGCCCTCGCAGGCGCGCGGCGGTCGCGGCGCCGCGCGCCGCGGGCGAAGCGACGATCAGGCCCGCTTGTACTCTGGCACCGGGAACACCGGCTTGGCCTGCGCCGCCGCCGCGGGCAACACCACGGTCGGCTTGAGGTTCAGGTTCTGGATGCAGGCCGACGCATTGCCCTGCACCTGCCCTTTGGCGTCGAACTTGATCGGGCCGCCGAGCATCATGCGGTTCTTGATGTCGGTTGCGCGGATCGCCTCGGTCAGCGCCTTGGCGTCGGTGCTGCCGGCGCGCTTGAACGCGTCGGCCACCACCATCAGCGCTTCGAACGTGTAGCCGACGTTCAGCGCGTGGAACATCAGCTCGTCACCGGGGTTCTGCTTCTTGAACGCCGCCTCGACCGTCTTGGTGAGCGGTGCCTTCGGGTCGTACCACGGCACGTTCGAGATGCAGTACGCGGACAGTCTTCCGAGCGCCTTGTAAAACTGGTTCTCGTACATGCCGGGCGATCCGGGGCTGATGATCCCCATCGGCACCCAGCGCTGCTTGACCATCTCGCGCCGCAGGATGATCGCGTCGTTGAGGCGGCTGACCAGCAGCAGAAAGTCCGCGCCGGTGGCTTTCGCCTTGCCGACCTCGACCGTCAGGTCCTTCGCCGCCGGGTCGTAGGAGATCGTTTCCACGATCTTGAACGGCAGGAAGTCCAGCTTCGGCAGGATGGCCTGGATGGCCTTGGTGTTCGCCTGGCCGAACGTGTCGTTGACGTGCATGTACACGGCGGTGCGCGGTACCGTGCCGGTGGCGCGGAACAGATCGCCGATCAGCGCCAGCCCGTTGCGCACCAGCTCGGGCGCGGTCGGGAAGTTGCGAAAGACGAACTTGTAGCCCTGCTCGGTGATCTGCGGCGCGGCGGCGATGTTGATCACGAACGGCACGCCGCGGCTTTCGGCCACCTGCGCGATCGCGGAGGCGGCGCCCGAATCGAACGGCCCGACCAGCACATGCGCGCCTTCCTGGATCAGGCGCTCGGCGCGCGTGCGCGCGGTATCGACGTTGGTTTCGGTGTCGGCGTTCATCAGCTCCAGGTCGACGCCGTACATCTGCTTCAGCACTGCCGGCGCGAGGTCGGCGCCCTTCTGGCAGCTCTGGCCGATGAAGCCCTGCACACCCGAGCGCGGCAGCAGCACGCCGACCTTGATGCGCTTGTCCTGCGCGCGCACGAGCGCGGGCGCGAGGGTGGTTGCGGTACTCAACGCGACCGCCGCGTTGAAGCGGCGCCGGGTGAAGGTCGTGCTCATCGCTTGTCTCCTCGATCATTGTGTCTGCCGCGCGCGGCGAGGATAGCCCGCCGCCCCCGCTCGCGGCAACGTCGGCGCGCCGCGGCGGGAAAACGGGCCTCGCTTGGCGCAGCTTCGAGCGCGGGCGCGGTCGCCGCCACCGTCAACCGGTGTTGCGCAACCCCGCCGAGATGCCGTTGATTGTCAGGTGGATGCCGCGCTTGATGCGCTCGTCGCTGTGCCCTTCGCGGTGGCGCTTGATCAGCTCGACCTGCAGGTGATTCAACGGGTCCAGGTAGGGCAGCCGGTTGCGGATGTTGCGCGCGAGCACCGGGTTGGTTTCCAGCAACTGCTTCTGCCCGCTGACCGCCAGCCAGTGCTTCATCGTCGACTGCCATTCGGCGCGAATCGCCGCGAAGATCGCCTGACCGCGCTTTTTGTCGGCGGCGAGCCGCGCGTAACGGCTGCCGATCGCCAGATCGGACTTGGCGAGCACCATTTCCATGTTCGAGGTCAGCGCGCGGAAGAACGGCCAGTCGGCGAGCATCCGCTGCAGCAGCTTGAAGCGCGCGCGGCGCGCCGCCGCCCCGCGCGCGGCGGACAGATAGGCGTCGATGCCGCTGCCGAAGCCGTACCAGCCGGGCAGCAGCAGCCGGCACTGACCCCAGGAGAACACCCACGGGATCGCGCGCAGGTCTTCGATGCGCCCGCTCGCCTTGCGTGCCGCCGGCCGGCTGCCGATGTTCAGTTCCATGATCTCGGCGATCGGCGTGGCGGAGAAAAAAAACTCGGCGAAGCCTTCGGTCTCGTACACCAGCGCGCGATAGGCGCGCTGCGCGTGCGAGGCGATTTCATCGAGCGCCGCTTCGTACTCGGCATGCGCGTCCGGCGCGGCTTCGCCCGCCAGGCTGGCGCGCAGCGTGGCCGACACCAGCAGCTCGAGGTGATGACGGCCGATGCGCGGGTCGGCGTACTTGGCCTGG
>JAKANT010000220.1 GCA_021823635.1 Pseudomonadota bacterium | reverse complement strand
CCGCGAGCGTGCGATCTCGTTGGATGCCTTCGCGCGCGGTGCAGCGCTGTACGGAGCGCTGCGCGAGCACCCGCCGGTGGCCCGGCTGGCCCGGTTTTCGCACGGCTTCTTCAAGCTGTACGAGCGCGACGGCGAGGTCCGCATCGCCGACCTGCGCATGGGCCTGGAGCCGACCTACACGTTCGCGTTCACCGTCGGCGTGCGTGCCAGCCCCGAAATCGCACCGCTGACGCCGCGCGCCGTCGGTACGCGCCCGGATGTGCGGCGCGCGCTGCCCTGGTTGTGGCGGCGCATCCTGGGCTCACCGTTGCCGCCGCCGCGTTGAAGTCGTCTCGACCCGCCGGCGTTTGCGATTCACCATGGCTGCCGCGCTTGCGCGAATTGCACTGCGCCGTGCTCGACGCAGGCGCCTTTGCGCACCGGCTGTCGCGGCGCCCTGCCTCGGGCGCATCATTGCGCAGTCATGGACGAGCTGCGGGAACGAATTCTCGACACGGCCCTGGCGCTCGGCGAGCGCCAGGGCTGGGATGCGGTTCACTTGCACGACATCGCGCGTGAGCTCGGCATCGAAGTGGCGGACATCCGGCGCCATTTCGACCAGAAAGACGCGATCGCCGAAGCCTGGTTCGACCGCGCCGATGCGGCCTTGCTCGCCGCGCCGCAGGCGCCGGGCTGGCGCGAATTGCCGGTGCGCGAGCGGCTGCACCGCGCGATCTTCGCTTGGCTCGATGCGCTGGCGCCGCACCGCCGGCTGACCGCGCAGATGCTGCGCTACAAGCTTCAGCCCGAACACCTGCACCTGCAGGCGCTCGGGCTGACGCGCATCAGCCGCACGGTGCAATGGATCCGCGAAGCGGCGTTGCTGCCTGCGGTCGGCTGGCGGCGTGAGCTGGAGGAGGCGGCGCTGACGGCGATGTATGTGACGACGTTCGCGTTCTGGCTGAACGACGATTCGCCGGGCGCCGAGCGCACGCACGCACTGCTGGCGCGTCTGCTGGCGGCCGCCGAGCGCGCCGCGCTTCGTCTGGCGCCGCGCAGCGCATGACGCGGCGGTGGACACGCTGACGCATGCGATGCTCGGCGCCGTCGCGGCGCATGCGGCCGCGCCATTGAGCGCCGAGCTGCGCGCGCGCGAGCGGCTGCTGCTGGGCGCGGCCGGCGCGGCGTTTCCGGACCTCGACTTCGCGCTGTTCGCGTTCGATCCGCTGGCGTTTCTCGCCGATTGGCATCAGGGGCCGACGCACTCCCTCGTGCTGCTGCCGCTATGGGCTGCGGCCGTCGCCGGCGTTTTCGTCGCGGCATCGCGGCGGCGTGCGCCGTTCGCGCAGGCGCTGCTCGTCGCCGCGCTGGGGATCGCCTCTCACATCGCCACCGTCGCGGCCACCGCGTACGGCACCGCGGTCTTTTATCCGCTTTCGGATCGGCGCATCGGCACCGGCACGGTGTTCGTGATCGACCCACTGTTCACGGCCATCGTCGTGGCCGCGCTGGTCGCGGCGGCGCGCGGCGCGCGTCCTTACGTCGCGGCGATCGGGCTGGCCGTGCTGGGCGCGTACGTGGCGCTTCTGGCGCTGGCGCAGCGGCAGGCGCTCGCGATCGGCCACGAGTCGCTGCGCGCGCGCGCTCTGGCGGTCGAAACGCTCGTCGCATTCGCCCAGCCGGCCTCACCGTTGAACTGGAAACTGATCGGCACCGTCGGGCAAGGCTACCTCGAGGCCCACGTCAATCTGATCGGCCATCGGCCGCTCGTGCCTGCCGCCGTGCCGTGGCTCGGCGAACTGGCGGCGGCCTACGAAGCGCCTTCGCGGCTGCGCTGGCGCGAGCGGCTGCGCTTCGGCGAACGCGAGGACCTGCGCGCGCTGGCGCGCGAGCGCTTCGAGGATCCCGGCTTCGCGGCCTTCCGGCGCTTCGCCGCCTACCCGGCCCTGTCGCGCATCGACCCGCTCGGTGGCGAAACCTGCGTTTGGTTCACCGATCTGCGCTACGACCTGCCGACGCTGCCCGATACGTTCCGCTATGGGTTCTGCCGCGCGGCCGACGGGCAGCCTTGGCGACTCCATCGGCTGCGATACTTCACCGAGCACGGCCGCCAACGCCTTGCGCCGTGAGCAAAGGAGCGAAACGTGACGACGATCATCGGTATCTGCGGCAGCCTGCGGCAGCGCTCGTACAACGCGGCGCTGCTGCGTGCCGCGGCGGCGGCGATGCCGCCAGGTAGCGTGCTGCGGATCGAATCGATCCGCGACGTTCCGCTGTACGACGGCGACTACGAGCGCGATGCGGGCATCCCGCCGGCGGTACAGGCGCTGAAGGAGGCGATCGCCGCCGCCGACGGCCTGCTGCTCGCCTCGCCCGAGTACAACAACTCGCTGCCGGGTGTGCTGAAAAACGCGATCGACTGGCTGTCGCGCCCGCCGGAGGACATCAAGCGCGTGTTCGCCGACAAGCCGGTGGCGGTGATCGGCGCCACGACCGGAGGTTTCGGCACCGTGCTCGGTCAGAGCGCCTGGCTGCCGGTGCTACGCGTGCTCGGCACGCGGCCGTGGTTCGGCGCGCGCCTGGCGGTCGCGCGCGCTGCGAGCGCCTTCGATGCGGACGGCGCGCTGACCGATCAGGCGCTGGTGCAGCAGGTGCGCACCTTCGTCGAAGGCTTCGTCGCCTTCACGCGCTCGGTGAACAAAGCCGGCGCGGCATGAAAAAGGGGTGGCACGCGCCACCCCCGCGGCGAAGCCTTCGGCGTGCCTACCGAGCGGCGAGCGCACGCCGGCGCGCCAGGAACCCGGCGCCGAGCACGGCAGCGGCCAGCAGGGCCACGGTGGCGGGCTCCGGAACTTCGGTCACCAGGTTCTGCCGGCGCACGGTGGTGTTCGGGTTGTCCACCAGCACGACCAGGTTGGCCATCGGCCCGCTGCCGTCGAGTTGGCTTAACCAGCCCTGAGCCGTCGAGAGCACGCTGCCGGCGGTGGTGTAGCGGAAATTGCCGGCCGCCAGATTGATGCCGGCAGCCGCATCGAACGCGAGTTCCCACAACCCGATCTGAAACGCGGCCGCGTTGATGTCGTTGGTGACCAAGCCGCGGAACCTCCCCCAGAACTCGGCGATCCGGCCCGAGGCGGCGGCGTGCGGCGAACTGCCGAGCGCGTAAACGGTGTACGGGTTGTCGAACGGCTGCAGCCAGACGTCCGGGCTCAGGCAGAAGGCGAGCAACTGCTCCCAGCCGGAACCGTTGTCGTAGTTGAGCGAGAACAGGCCGGCGGCCACGCCGACGTTCGAGCCGTTGACGTTGATCGTCACGTTCGTATAGAGCCCGTTTGCGTCGCCCGCGACAGGCGAAGGGGTGAAGGGGTTGCCGTTGGTGTCGCCGACGGTCACCGTCTGCCCGGGCGCCAAGGGTACGGCGGCGGCCGTCAAGCAGAACAGCGTGGCGACGAGGAAAAGCGACAGGCGTTTCATGGGCTGGCGTTCTCGACCGCAAAAAACCGATGCGATCCGATAAGCAAGGCGGATGCCAACGCGAGGCCCCTCGACGAATCAGCGCCTTACTCTTGACCCTCGAGCCGCGCGGCGCCAAACGTAAAGAATTTCGACACTCCGCGGCGCGGTTCGGTGGGCCACGCAACCAAGCCAGCCAGCAGGGAATGCAGCCGTGCGGAGGAATCCGGCGCGAACGGATCGAGGACGGTTGCGTTCCTCATCGAACGCAGCCAGGTGAGCTGACGCTTCGCCAGCCGGCGCGTAGCGGCGATGGCGGCGGCGCGAAACTCCGCGCGCGGGGTGCCGCGCGCGAGGTGTTCCCAGGCCTGCCGATAACCGACCGCACGCAGCGCCGGGAAATCGGGATTCAAATCGCCGCGCGCCATCAGGGCCCGCACCTCGTCGAGGAATCCGGCCGCCAACATGGCGTCGAAGCGGCGCTCGATGCGCTGGTGCAGCTCGGCGCGGTCGGTGGGTACGAGGGCGATCGTCCGCAGGGCGAGCGGCGGCCGTTCGGTGGCGGCGAGCAGCTGCGACATCGGCACGCCGGTGAGTTCGAACACCTCGAGCGCGCGCTGGATGCGCTGGCTGTCATTCGGTGCCAGGCGCGCGGCGGTGGTGGCATCCACCCGCGCCAGTTCGGCGTGCAGCGCGGGCCAGCCGATTGCGCGCGCGCGCGCCTCGATGCGCGCGCGCACCTCGCGGTCTGCGGAAGGCAGCGCGCTCAGCCCCTCGCGCAGCGCCTTCGCGTAAAGCATCGTGCCGCCCACGACGAGCGCGAGCTTGCCGCGGGCGCGAATCGCCGCGATCGCCGCGGTGGCGTCGCGTACGAAGTCGGCAGCCGAGTACGGCTCGGCGGGGTCGCGCAAGTCGATCAGGTGGTGCGGCACGCGCGCGCGCTCCTCGCGGCTGGGCTTCGCAGTACCGATGTCCATGCCGCGATAGACCTGCGCCGAGTCGACCGACACGATCTCGATCGTGATCTCCTCGGCCATACGCAGCGCAAGCGCCGTCTTGCCGCACGCGGTCGGCCCGAGCAGCAGCACCGCGTCGAGCGCCT
>JAKANT010000219.1 GCA_021823635.1 Pseudomonadota bacterium | reverse complement strand
GGCGGCCGCCACGGCGCTCGCGGCGGCCGCAGGCGGGTTCGAGCTGCTGCGGCTGATCGGCCCGCTGGCGGCGGCGGCGCTGCCAGCGGTGGCGTTGGTGCAGGCGCGGCAACATCCGTCGCTGCCCGGCTGGACGATGGCGGCCGGCGCGCTGGCGTGGGCGGCCGGCCTGCTTGGCTGGCTGTCGGCGTCGATCGACGCCGCCGCCTTGTGCTGGGTCGTATTCCTGGGGCTGACGATCGCGGCCGAGCGGCTGGAACTGGCGCGCGTGCTCGCCCCCGGCGGGCCCGTGCGCGCGGCGTTCGTCGCGATCGCTGCGCTGCTCGCCGCCGCGGCGGCGCTGGCGTTCGCCGAACCGCAGAGCGCGTGGCGCGCGCTGGGCGCGGCTTTGCTGGCACTGGCCGTATGGCTTGCGCGCTACGACGTCGCGCGCCGCACGGTGAGGCTGACGGGGCTGACCCGTTACGTCGCCTGGTGCCTGCTCGCCGGGTACGTCTGGCTCGCGGCTGCCGGCGCGATGTGGCTGGCCGGCGCCGCTGCGCAGCCGCTGGCGCGCGATGCGGCGCTGCATGCGTTTTTCGTCGGCTTCGTGTTCTCGATGATCTTCGGCCACGCGCCGCTGATCTTCCCCTCCATCTTGCGTGTGATGCTGCCGTTCACGGCGTGGCTTTATCTGCCGTTCGCGGCGCTGCACGCCACCGTCGTGGCGCGGATGGCCGGCGACGCGCTCGCCGACGCCTCGCTGCGCGCAGCCGCGGGCGCCGGACACGCGGCCGCGATCGCGCTGTTCGTCGCCACGATGGCCGCCGGCGCGCTGCGGCCGCGCGGCGGTTCGGGGCACCCGTAGCAGGCAAGTCAGCCTGCCGCGAGCTTGCCCAGCAGCGCTTTCACCAGATCCTCTTCGGCGTGCAGCGCCGACGTGTCGCGCTTGCTCGCGGCGATCGCTTGCTGCAAGTCGGACAGATAAGGGTCGAGGGCCTTTTTCAGCAGCGCGCGCTCCTGCGCGCTCAGTTCGATCGTCATCGCACACCTCCACGCTCACGCAACCCGGCCCGCGGTTACCGGTCCTGCGCAGCCGATCGCCGCGCGCCGCGATCGGGTTCATTTTCGGCCCGATTCCGCCGCGCCGTGCTGCGCGGTTCGTGCCGGCTTTCCGCTTCTGCCGCACAATGGCTGGCGTGATCGGAGACCAGGAACTTCCCGCCAGGCCGCCGCGCTACGACGGCGCGAATCTGCTGAACCTCGCGGCGACGATCGACGCCGCGCTCGGCAACGCGTCGCCGTACCCGCTGCTGGCCGATACCGGACTGCGCGAGCGGCTGCTCGGCGCGCGCCGCATCGTGCTGTGGCTGATCGACGGGTTGGGCGTGGAGCCGCTGCAGCGGCTGGCGCCGGCAAGCGCGCTCGCCCGCTCGCTGCGCGGCGAGTTGTCGAGCGTGTTTCCGTCCAGCACCGCGCCCGCGCTGACCACGCTCGCTACGGCGCGCGCGCCGGCTGCGCACGCTGCGCCCGAGTGGTTCATCTGGTTCGACGAGCTGGGCGCCATTTATCGCGCGCTGCCGCTCGATGCGCGCTCGCCCGTCCCGGGCCTGCCGCCGGTCGCCGATGCTGCGCGCCTGTACCCGGCGCCGCCGCTGGCGAGCCGCGCCGACCGGCCGGTGTGGGCGGTGATACCGGCGCACCTGGCGGAGTCGGCCTACACCCGCTACGCGCACCGCGGCGCGCGCATCGTGCCGGTGGCCGACGACGCGGCGTTCTTGGAGGCCGTGTTGCGGGCCGTGGACGGCTCGCCCGCGGGCGGCTACGTCTTCGCCTACGAGCCGCGGTTCGACGAGGCGGCGCATGGCTTCGGCGTGGCGAGCGCGGAGGCGGCGGCCGTCGTCGCTCGGCTCGACGCGCTGTTCGAGCGGCTGGCAACGCAGCTGACGGCGCGCGACGCGCTGCTGCTCGTCACCGCCGATCACGGCTTCATCGACGTGCCGGCAGCGAAGCGATTGCGGCTGGAAGACTTTCCGCGCGTGCAGCGGCTGCTTGCGCGACCCTTGTGCGGCGGCCCGCGCGCGCCGTTTTGCTACGTGGCCGAAGCGCACGAGCAAGCGTTCGTCGCCGCGGTCCGTTCGGACCTCGGCGAGCATTTCGTCGCTGTGCCGAGCCGCCTGCTAGTCGAGCGCGGCTGGTTCGGTCCCGGCACACCCGAGCGGCGTCTGCTGTCGCGCATCGGCACGTTCGTGCTGTTGCCGCTCGGCGATGCATACCTGGTCGATCGCGTGCCCGGCGAGACGTTGCATCCGCTGGTCGGCATGCACGGCGGGCCGACGCCGGCGGAGCTGCGCGTACCGGTGATCACGAATTGAGCCGCGCCGGGCGGCTGCCCATGATCTGCGTTATGGCTGTGCGGCGGCGCGCAGCTGCCTATCATCCGGTCCGTGTGGGCGGTGGGCCGCGGCGCGCTGCGTGGCGTCGCCGCGGCCGGACACGTCGGCGTTCGACAGCGGAGGTGAGGGCATGGACTCGATGCGACGGGAGGAACTGACCCTGGCGGTGCGCGCATTCGCGTTCGCGAGCGGCGTCTTCGGTGCCTATGACGAGCGTGGCGCAGTTGGCTGACGCACGCCGGCTGCGCGCGCTGTTGGGCGCGCTGCTCGTTCTGGCGCTCGTGATCCTCGGCGTCGCCGGCTACTTGCGGCTCGCTGCCGACGGGCTGGACTGCGAGCCGTGGCCGCTGTGCTACGGCACCGAGGAGACTGCGGGCGCGGTCAACGCCACCGCGCTGGCGGGGGCGCTGCGCGTGGCGCACCGCGTCGCCGCCACCGCGTTCGCGTTGCTGCTCGCGTTGTGGTCGGCACTCGCCTGGCGCGCGCTCGCGCTGCGGGAACGCTGGGTGGCGGCGGCGCTGATCACCGTCGCCGCCGCTTTCGGCTGGGTCGGAACACCGATGCCGTCCGCGCTGCCATGGGTCACGCTCGCTGAATCGCTGGGCGGCGTCGCGCTGGTGGCTTTCGTGCTCGCCTTGCTCGGCGACGGCGACGACGCGCCTGCGATGACACGCGGGCAGCGCCTCGCCGCTGCTGGCGTGCTCGCGGCGTTGGTGCTGCAAGTGACGACCGGCGTGCTGATCAGCGTGCGCGGCGCGGGCTCGGCATGCGCGGTGGCCTGCACGTACCTGTGGCTGCCCGGTTACGCGAAGGTGTTCGATCCGTTCACCGCGGGATCCGCGATCGATCTCGTACGCAACACGGCGGCCGGTCAACCGTTGCAGGCGTTGCACCGGCTCGGCGGCATGCTGATCGCGCTCGCCGCCGTGGGCGGCGCCTTGGCTGCGATCAAGGGGCGGCGCGGGCTTCGTATCGTCGCGGCCGCCGCCGCCACCGCGTTGCTCGGTTTCGCGGTCGCTGCGTACGACGGCCCGGTGATCGTGGTGGTGGTGCACGCCCTGGCGGCGGCGCTGACGGTGGGCCTGCTCGTGACCGCGCTCGTGCGCATGCGCGCGCCGGCGCAGGACCGCTGACCGACGCCGTGCAGCGGCGAGCGCGCCGCCTCGCTCATGCGCCGCCGCTGCCCGGCTGCGGCTCCAGGCCGAGCACGCGGCGCGCCAGCGGCAGCAGGTCGCTGCGGATGCGTTCCTTCACGACGTAACCGGCGGCGCCGGCCGCCCGCGCGCGGCGCTCGAATTCTTCGCCGCTGTATTGGCTGACGACGATCACGGCGACTTCCGGATGCGCCAGGCGGATTTGACGCGTCAGTTCGATGCCATCGGCATCAGGTAGCCCGATGTCCATCGTCACCAGCGCCGGCCGGTTCGCGCGCACGATCTCGAGCGCCAGCGCGCCCGTTTCGGCCACCCCGACATGACGGTCCGGCAGGGCGCGCTGCAGGAATTCGCGCAGCGTGCTGCGCATCACCGTTTGATCCTCGACCACCAGCAGGCAACGGCGGCGGCCGTTCTCGATGCTCTTCATGCGACTCCCGTCTTCCAATGCCGCGACGATAGACGGCCGTGCCGCCGCGGTCTGTCGGGAATCCCTGACAGCTTCAATCGAGCGCGGTGATGCCGTGCTGGATCGCGAACTTCACCAGCGCCGCGGTATCGCGCACGCCGAGCTTTTTCATCACCCGGCTGCGATAGGTTTCGACCGTCTTCGGCGAAAGGTGCACGCGCGCCGCGATCGCCGCGCTCGAATGGCCTTCGGCGACCAGTTGCAGCACTTGCCGCTCGCGCGCCGAAAGCCGCGCCAGCGGGCCGGCGGCGTCGGCGCGCACGGCGGCGTCGTGCTCTAGCTGCGCGAGCGGCGCCGATAGGTACCTTTTGCCGGCGTGCACCGCGCGCACGGCCGCGACCACGTCGGCGCCGGCCGATTCCTTCAGCACGTAGCCGGCGGCGCCGGCCGCGAGCGCCCGATGCACGTGCTCGGCGTTGGCGTGCATCGACAGCACGACGATGCGGGCATCAGGCCACCGTTCGCGCAGCAGCCGGGCCGCTTCGATGCCGTTCATGTCCGGCATCGCGATGTCGATCAGCGCCACGTCGGGCCGCAGAGATC
>JAKANT010000218.1:1805-4558 GCA_021823635.1 Pseudomonadota bacterium | reverse complement strand
GCGAGCACCTGCCCGTCCTTGACGATCACCGCACAGACCGGCACCTCGCCCAGCGCCCAGGCGTTGTGCGCTTGATCGAGCGCGAGCCGCATGAACAGCTCGTCGTCGCCGCGAATCGCCGCCTCGGCTTCGGTCACTTCGACGGCGCGCGCGGCGCGCGCCAGCCACGCCTGCCGGCGCGCCTCGCGTTCGGTGGCGCGCGCCTGCGTGGCCGATCGCACCGCCTGCGTCAATGCCTCCGCGGTCAACTGGTCGGCGCCGGCGCGCAACCACGTCGGCAACGCGCCGCGCCGGTAGCCGGCGAGGTCTTCGCCGCGCGCGACGAAGCCGGACTCGAGCAAATACCGGCGCAGTTCCGCGCAATCGGTGTCGAGAAAGCAGCCCGCGCCGGCGAGAAAGCCCTGCAGCACTTCGTTCGCCTGAAGTTCGGTCAGCGGCCGTCCCGGCGGAAAGTGCAACGCCGCGGTCGCCAGCACCAGTTCGAGGTCGCGCCCTTCGGTCAGACTCGACAGCCGCAGGCGCCGGCGCGTGGCCAGCCGCATCAGCCTTTCGTTCCAGGCGGCGGCGCTCAGGCCTTCGATCGGGGCGGTGTCGTCCATGGCGCGAGTGTATCGGGGGCGCGCATCAAGCTTCGAGGTACAGCTCGGCGGCGTCCTCGTCATAGGCGAACAGGTCGGCGTAGCGTCCCCAGTCGACCGCGAGGTCGAGCTGCTCGTCGGCCTTGTCGCCGAATTCGCTGCGCAACGCTTCGACGAAGAAGCTTCGCACGATGCGCTGGTCGTCGTCGCGCTGCAGGGTTTCGTAGACCCAGCGCACCAGCGGCACACGCAGCACGCGCCCCGCCAGGATCTCCTTGCGCACCGGAATGCTCGCGTCGGCGTAGTCGCGGCCGAGGGCGAGCAGGTGCAAATCGCCCTGCTCCACTCGCGCCAGCCCGAGCCGCTCGGCCGCTTCCACCAGCGGCATCAGATCGTCCAGTTCCATGCCCAGCTCGGCAGCGAGCCGCGGCAGGTCCGCCTGGCCGCCCTCGGCGGCCAGTTTTTCGACCAAACCGGCCAGCGCCTCCAGCCGCGCGCCCGGCAGCTTGCGCGTCGCGCCGGGCGCGCCCGGTGCCGTGCCCAGCACTTCGGCCTCGGTGCCGGTGCGCCCAGCGACCGCGGCATATACGTGATCGGCCAGCGCCTGGAACGCCGTATCCTGCCGGCGGCGCGGATGGCGCAGATCGATGCGCACCTCGGTCAGCACCCGCCCGGGGTCCTTCGCCATCACGACGATGCGGTCGGCCAGTTCGACCGCTTCCTCGATGTTGTGCGTGACCATCAGGATCGCCCGCGTCGGCATCGCGCGGTGCGTCCACAGCTCCAGCAGCTCGCCACGCAACGCCTCGGCGGAAAGCACGTCCAGTGCCGAAAACGGTTCGTCCAGGCACAGCAGTTCGGGCTCCACCGCCAGCGCGCGCGCGAAGCCGACCTTCTGCCGCATGCCGCCGGACAGCTCGCGCGGATATGCGTCCTCGAAGCCGGCCAGTCCGACCAGTTCGATCAGCCGCTGAGCGCGCTCACTCCGCGCCGGCGGCGGGAAGCCGCGCGCCTTCAGCGCCACTTCGACGTTCTCCGTCACCGTCAGCCACGGAAACAGCGCGAAAGTCTGAAACACGATGGCCGTGTGCGGATTGACGCCCCTCAGTGGCTCGCCCCGATACAGCACGCGGCCCTCGGTCGGCGCGAGCAGGCCCGCGACCAGACGCAACAGCGTCGACTTGCCGCAGCCCGACGGACCGACCAGACACACGAACTCGCCCACGTCGATCTGCAGATTCACGTCGCGCAGCGCGTAGAACAGCCGCGGCGGCCTGCCGTAGGCAATGCCCAGCTTTTCGAGCCGCAGCAGCGTGGCGGGCGCGGTAGCGGTGGCGGCGACGGCGTGGGGCATGCTCACTCTAGGCGAAAACGCGCCTGCGCCAGGCGGTACAGACGCAGCCAGAACAGTCGATTGATCAGCACCACCGTGATCACCATGGCAAGCGTGGCGCCGGCGAGCAGCGCGTAGTCGCCAGCCGCGGTGGCGCGCGCGATCGTGGCGCCGATGCCCAACGTGGAGTACGTGCGGCCAGCGAACTCGACGTGCTCGGCGACGATGCTGGCGTTCCAGGCGCCGCCCGCCGCGGTAATCGCGCCGGTGACGATGTACGGGAACAGCGCCGGCAGCCACAGCACACGCCAACGCTCGAGAGGCGCGAGCTTCAGCATGGCGGCCGTGTCGCGCAACTCACGCGGAATCGCCGCCGCGCCCGCGATCACGTTGAACAGCAGATACCACTGCGTGCCGAGCAGCATCAGCGCGATCGCCGAGATGTCGAGGCCGCCCGGCAGATGCAACGCCGCCAGCAGCACCACCGGGAAGAGCGCGGTCGCAGGCACCGAGGCCGCCACCTGCGCCGCCGGCTGCAACACGGCGGCCAGTCGTGGTGACGTGCCGATCGCCAGACCCAGCGGAATGGTCCAGGCGGCGGCGATCAGAAGCGCCGCGACGACCCGCAGCAAGGTGGCGCCGAGTCCGAGCGCGACCTCGTGCCATGCGGCGGCGGGCAGCGCGGCGAGCAACTGCAGCGCGCGCAGTCCGCCATACAGCACGAGCGCGATCACGACCGCAAACATCGCGACGGTGCGCGGGTTCGAGCGCGCAGCAGGCGGCTTCGCCGGCTCGGCGGCCGGCCCGCGCTGCCAGCGGGCATCGATGCGCTCGATCATTGG
>JAKANT010000218.1:0-1795 GCA_021823635.1 Pseudomonadota bacterium | reverse complement strand
TGGATGCCAGAAGCGGGCGCGGAAGCGCTCCACCACCCACGCGCGCGCGAGTGCGTCGCGCAGCCATGAGTGGGTCGGCGCGGCCGCTTCGACGGTGTCGAGCCGGAAGCGCTGCGCCCAGGCGAGCAGCGGCCGCCAGACCAATTGATCCAGCGCGACGATCACCGCGATCAGCGCCGCCACGCCCAGCAGTACCGCGTGCAGATCGCCCGCATGCGCCGCGCTCTGCAGGTAACTGCCCAGACCCGGTAGGCGAAAGTCACGGCTGCCGACGGTGAACATCTCGGCCGCCATCAGAAAAAACCAGCCGCCGGCCCAGCTCATCATGCTGTTCCACACCAGCCCCAGGCCGGCGAACGGCAGCTCGACATACTTGAAGCGAAACCAACGGCCGAAGCCGAATCCGGCGGCCGCCTCGCGCAGCTCGCGCGGCACCGTCTTGACCGACTGGTAGAAGCTGAACGCCATGTTCCACGCCTGCGAGGTGAAGATCAGCACGATCGCCGCCAGTTCGGCGGCCACGCTCGCCGGCAATACGACGCTCAGCGACAGCAGCACCACCGGCAGGAACGACAGCATCGGCACGCTCTGCAGCACGTCGAGCAGCGGCATCAGTACGCGCTCGGCGCGCCGGTCGTGTGCGGCCCAGTAGCCATAGGCCAGGCTGAAAGCGAGCGACAGCGCGTACGCGGCCGTCATGCGCGCAATCGAAAGGGCCGCATACCACGGCAGCGCCTGCGGCGCGAGCGAAATCTCGGTTCCGGCCACCTCTGCCGGCGCGTGCAATGCGAGCCGAGCGCCGACATAGAGCACGCCGGCCAGCGCCAGCAGGATCAGCCCGTCGCCCAGTGTCAGTGGCGGCGGCGGCGCAAGGGCGATGTGGAACTGCGGGCGGCGCATCGTTCGGCCCGGTATCCTGCTACCGACGCGGGCAGGCGCCGCGGTTCATGTCCGCCCGCGCCTGGACCGCGCGTTCAGGTCGACGTCTCCACCGCACCGCGTCTCCGCATCACGCGCATCGCTCGCGCGCGCCCTCGCCGCCCCAATACGCCATGGGATCGATTCGCATGCTCCCGATCGCACGATCGCCGAGAGCCTAGCATCCGCCGCCCTCGGCGCTTCGCAGCCATGCCGCCGTCGCGTCCGGACTCCGCCGGTCGGCTGCGCGCCGGGGATCGGCACTTGCACCAACCGCGCCAACGGCGGGGTTGGGCGAAGCGGGCATCGACGTCGCGTCCGGCCCGTCCTCTCAAAAGGCGGGCTTGCGCCCTTTCGATTCGCCCAACGCCAGCCCGTGTAACGCCGGTGTGACGCGCCATCTGGCACCTTTCGCGCCGGTCCGCCACGAGGAGTGTCCGATGAGAACGAAGTTCGACATCCGCGCTTTCTGCAGGTGCATCGCCGCCGCGACCGCAACGGTATGGCTGGCGACCGGCACGGCCAATGCCGCGCCGGTCACCGCAAGCTTCACTGGAACCGTCACCGGCGGCAGACCGTCCGCCCCCGCGCTGCTCGAATACCCGCTCGGCACGCCGGTGAGCTGGGAGTTCAGCTTCGACGATGCGTTCCTCGCCGTTTCGCCCGCCGACGACGTCTTCGGCGCGGGCAGTCAACCCGCGACCGGCTGGGCGACGGTCGGGACGGAAACCTACGCGCTGAACTTCGCCCGGCTTTGGGCTTACGCCACTGTCACCGAGGACTCGATCCGCCGCATCGTTTCGTACGCGTTCGTCATCGAAGGGATCGGTCCGACCAGTCCACGCGGTGGCGTCTTCGACGGCTTGTGGGTATCGTT
>JAKANT010000217.1 GCA_021823635.1 Pseudomonadota bacterium | reverse complement strand
TACTCCGAGCAGGAATTAAAGCAGTACTTCCCGGAGCACAAGGTGCTGGCCGGGCTGTTCAAGGTGATCGAGACGCTGTTCGCAGTTGCGATCAAGCCCGACCAAGGGCCGGTGTGGCACCCGGACGTGAAGCTGTACCGGGTCGAGACGCCCGCGGGCGAATTGATCGCGCAGTTCTACCTCGACTTATACGCACGCGAACACAAGCAGGGCGGCGCATGGCAGGACGACGCGCGCTCGCGTCGCCGCCTGGCCCGGGGCGTGCAGACGCCCGTGTCCTTCCTCACCTGCAATTTCTCGCGCCCGGTGGGCGGCAAGCCGGCGCTGTTCACGCACGACGAAGTCCTGACGCTTTTCCACGAGTTCGGCCACGGCCTGCATCACATGCTCACGCGCGTGGACGAACTCGGGGTGTCCGGCCTGCACGGCGTCGAATGGGACGCCGTGGAGCTGCCGAGCCAGTTCATGGAGAACTTCGCCTGGGACTGGGAGGTGCTGCAACTGCTGACCGCGCACGAGAAGGACGGCCGACCGCTGCCGCGCGACCTGTACGACAAGATGATCGCGGCCAAGAACTTCCAGAGCGGTTACTGGATGGTGCGTCAGTTGGAGTTCGGACTGTTCGACATGCGATTGCACACCGATTTCGATCCGTTCGGCGCCACCGGCGCCGCCCTGCAAAGGCTCGCCGACGAAGTGCGCGGGGAGGTGTCGGTGGTCAAGCAACCCGAGTATCTGCGCTCCGCGCACAGTTTCACGCACATCTTCTCCGGCGGCTACGCCGCCGGCTACTACAGCTACAAGTGGGCCGAAGTCCTGTCGGCCGACTGCTTTGCCGCGTTCGAGGAAGCCGGCCGCGCGCTCGACCCCGCGATCGGCCGCCGTTTCCTGGACGAGATCCTCGCGGTGGGCGGCAGCCGGCCGGCGATGGAATCGTTCGTCGCGTTTCGCGGTCGCCGGCCGAAGATCGATGCCCTGCTGCGCCACAGCGGCATCGCGCAATGAGGAACGAGCCATGACCATAAAACGGGCCCTGATCGCGTTGTGGCTGGTGCCCGCGTGGGCCGCCGCCCAGTACAAATGGACCGATGCCGACGGGCGCATCGTCTACGGCGACAATCCGCCGCGCGACGCGCGCAACATCCAGCGCATCGACGCGCGCGGCGCCGCCGGCGAGGCGGACGCACTGGCGGCGCTGCCGTTCGAATTGCGCCGCGCGGCGCGCGACTTTCCCGTCGTGCTGTACACGACCAGCGACTGCCCGCCGTGCGAAGCGGCGCGCGCGCTGCTGCGCGCGCGTGGCATTCCATACGCCGAGCGCACCGTGACGACGCCGCAGGACCTCGAGGCGCTGGAGAAACTCGGCCATGGCAAGCGGCTGCCGGTGCTCGCCGTCGGACGCCAGACCCAGCGCGAATTCGAAGCCGGCGCCTGGAATGCGCTGCTGGACGCAGCGGGCTACCCGCGGGCATCGATGCTGCCGCGCACCTGGCAGCCGCCGGCGCCGCAACCGCTGGCCGCGCGCGCGACGACGATCACCGAAGCAGCGGCGGAAAAAGGCCGCTGAAGCGACGCGCCGCCGCCATCCTCCCTGTCGCCGACGGCTCGCGCGCAGCGCGCCACGAGACTAGGCCGATGCCGCTGACGATCGCCACCTGGAACGTCAATTCGCTTAAGGTGAGGCTGCCGCATCTGCTCGATTGGCTCGGGCGCCATGCACCCGACGTGGTGTGCCTGCAGGAGACAAAACTACCGGACGAGCGCTTCCCGGAGAACGAATTGCAAAGCGCAGGCTACCGCTGCGCCTTCGCCGGCCAGAAGACCTACAACGGCGTCGCCATCCTGACGCGGCGGGAAACCGTGCCGCCCGCCGATGTTCAGGTCAATTTGCCCAACTTCCCGGACGAACAGAAGCGTCTGCTCGCGCTCACGCTCGACGGCCTGCGCGTGGCATGCGTGTACGTGCCGAACGGTCAGAGCGTCGGCAGCGAAAAATACGACTACAAACTGAAATGGCTCGCCGCGCTCAAGGATTGGTTGCGCGACGAGCTCGCGCGGCACGAAAAGCTCGCGCTCGCCGGCGACTTCAACATCGCGCCGGAGCCGCGCGACGTCCATGATCCGGCCCTTTGGGAGGGGCAGGTGCTTTTCTCGGAGCCGGAGCGCGCGGCGTTTCGCGCTCTGCTCGAACTCGGGCTGAAGGACGCCTTTCGGCTGTTCGAGCAGCCCGAGCGCAGCTACACGTGGTGGGACTACCGCAATCTGGCCTTTCGCCGCAAATGGGGCCTGCGCATCGACCACATCCTGCTTTCGCCGGCGCTGGCCGCGCAATGCTCCGCGTGCCGAATCGACGTCGAACCGCGCAAGCTTGCGCAGCCGAGCGATCACGCACCAGTGATCGCCACCTTCGGCTGAAGTTTCCCGCGCGACCGCGCGCGTTCAACGCGGGCGATCGGCGGGCTGGGTGGCGAGCGCGGCCGCCCCGCCGCGCCGGCCGAGCTTCAACCAGCGCCGCTCCCAGCCGTCCAGGTACGTATACAGCACCGGCACGACGACCAGCGTCAGCAGCGTCGAGGTGATCACGCCGCCAATGATCGCGCGTCCCATCGGCGCCTGCTGCTCGGCGCCCTCGCCCAGCCCGAGCGCCAGCGGCAGCATGCCGAAGATCATGGCCGCCGTGGTCATCAGGATCGGTCGCAGCCGCGTCTGTCCCACGGCGAGCAGCGCATCGTGGCGGCTCAGACCGTTGCGCTGCCCCTGGTTGGCGAAGTCCACCAGCAGGATCGCGTTCTTCGTCACCAGTCCCATCAGGAAGACGATGCCGATCATCGAAAAGATGTTCAGCGTCGTGTGCGTGACCAGCAACGCGAGCATCACGCCGACGATCGACAGCGGCAGCGAGGCCATGATCGCGACCGGCTGCAGGAAGCTGCCGAACTGCGACGCGAGCACCAGGTAGATGAAGATGATCGCCAGCGCGAGCGCACCGAAAATGGCGCTCGTCGCCTCCTGCTGGTCGCGGATCTGGCCGCCGATGTCGAAACGCAATCCCGGCGGCAGTTCGTACGACTTCACCAGCGCCTCGACCTCCTTGCCGGCGTCGCCCGCCGGCCGCCCCTGCACGTTGGCGAACAGCGCGACGCGCCGCTGCAGATCCTGCCGGCGGATGTTTTCCGGGTTAGACGTGCGCTCGATCGTGGCGATCGCCCGCAGCGGGATGACCTCGGCAGAACCGTCGGCGAGCTGCCGGCCGGTGGCGATGTTCATGTCGGCGATGTCGTCGATCACGGTGCGCCGCTCGCGCGGGATCTGCGCAACCACTTCGTAGTTCTGGCCATCGGGCGCAAGCCAGTAGCCGGCGTTCTCGCCGCCGACGAGCGCGCGCAGCGTCGCTCCAAGCTGCGCATGGGTGATACCGTATTCGGCGGCCAGCTCGGGCTTCAGCCGCACCGACAGCGCCGGCGTACCCTCCTTGACCGACACCTCGACGTCGGTGATGCCGCGGATGGCCTGGACCTTGTTCTTCAGATCGTTGATCACGCGCGTCATTGCGGCGTCGTCGTTGCCAAGCAGCGCGACGTAAATGGGGCCACCCCAGCCAACCTGCAGCGTGACGCCGGGAATCGACGCCACCCGAGCGCGGATCGCCTCTTCGATCTGCTTCTGCGAGCGGTCGCGCGCCTTGCGCGGCACCAGTTTCAGGTTGATGCGGGCGGTGTTCTTGGCGCCTTCGGTGCCGATCGAGGTGTCGATGATCTCGATCTCCGGAAACTCGCGCAGTGCCTGCTCGACGCGCCTGACGCGCTCGTCGGCATATTCGAGACTGGATCCGACCGGCATCGTCAGTCGCAGGCTGGTGAAACTCTGGTCGGCCTGCGGCATCAGTTCGCCGCCGACGATCCCCGCCACCGGAACGCTGGCGAGGAAACTGAGGCACGCGATCGCCAGCGTCGTCTTACGGTGCGCGAGCGCCCAGCGCAGCAGCCGGTCGTAGATGACGTGCCAGCGCCCGACCCAACCTTCGAAGCGGCGCAGCACGGGCCCGATCAAGCGCGCGTTGCGCGCGCCCTGCGGCGGGTCGTACCAGACGGCAGACAGCATCGGATCGAGGGTGAAGCTGACGAACAGCGACACCAGCACAGCGACCGCGACGGTGACGCCGAACGGATAGAAGAACTTGCCGACCATCCCGCTCATGAACGCGATCGGCACGAACACGGCGACGATGGAGAAGGTCGTCGCCAGCACCGCCAGACCGATTTCCTCCGTGCCTTCGCGCGCGGCGGTGTAATGGTCCTTGCCCATCTGCAGGTGGCGCACGATGTTCTCGCGCACGACGATCGCGTCGTCGATCAGCAAGCCGATGCACAGCGACAGCGCCATCAGCGTCATGTAGTTCAGCGTGAAGCCGAGCGCGTACAGCGCGATGAACGTGGCGAGCACCGCGATCGGCAAGGTGAGCCCGGTAATCACGGTGCTGCGCCAACTGCCGAGGAACAGGAACACGATCAGCACCGTGAGCAGCGCGCCCTCGACGATCGTGACCTTCACGTTGTCAACCGAGTTCTGCACGAATTC
>JAKANT010000216.1 GCA_021823635.1 Pseudomonadota bacterium | reverse complement strand
TCCGGCTCTCGGCCACCCGTTGTACGAGCGCCGCCGAAGCGATCGCTGGCGCGCCGCCCGCATCGGCGTCGTGCCGCAGAAGCTGCACCTGTTGGCGCACCTGTCGGCGCTCGACAACGTGCGCGTCGCGCAATACCTGGTCGGTCGGCGCGACGACCAGACGGCGCGCGCGCTGCTCGAGGAACTGGGGCTCGGCGCGCAGATGAACGCGCGCCCGGCGCAGCTTTCGGTCGGCCAGCAGCAGCGCGTCGCGATCGCGCGCGCGATCGTCAATCGGCCGCAACTGCTGCTCGCCGATGAACCGACTTCGAGCCTGGACGACTTGGCCGCGCAAACCGCGCTCGACCTGCTGTTCGCCGCCGCGGCCCGAAGCGGGGCGCTGCTGATCGTCGCCACGCACGACGGACGCGTGCGCGGCCGTTTCGCGCGCGAGATCGTGCTGCCGGCGGCGGCGCGCGGAGCGCCGGCATGAACCTGGCGCGCCTGGTGGCGGCGCAGTTGGCCTACCGGCCGCTGCAGACCGCCCTTTCGGTAGCGCTGCTCGCGGTCGGGGTGGCGACACTGGTGCTGCTCGCCCAGTTGCGCGAGCAACTGACCCGGCAACTGACGCGCGATGCGCAGGGCATCGACCTCGTCGTCGGTGCCAAGGGCTCGCCGCTGCAGCTCATTCTGTCGGCCGTGTATCACGTCGACGTGCCGACCGGAAACGTGCCGGCCGGCACGGTTTCGCAGTTGCGCGCCAACCGCTTGGTGGCGAAGGCGATTCCGGTCGCGCTCGGCGACAACCTGCGCGGCTTTCGCATCGTCGGCACCGAGCCTGCGCTGCTCGAACACTACGGCGCGCGGCTCGCCGACGGCCGTCTGTGGCAGCGGACCATGGAGGCGGTGCTGGGGGCCGAGGTCGCGCGCGCCACCGCGCTCGCCGTAGGCAGCCGCTTTCGCGGCGTGCACGGCCTGGCGGCCGGCGGACCGGAACACGAAGAGGCGGAGTACACGGTCGCCGGTGTGCTGGCGCCGACCGGTACCGTGCTCGACCGGCTGGTGCTCACGTCGCTCGAAAGCGTCTGGTTCGTGCATGAAGGCGATACGGTCGATGCGGCCGAGGCCGCGGTGCTGGCTGCCGAGCGCGCGGTGACCGCGGTGCTGGTGTCGTATGCGTCGCCGCTGGCGGCGGCCGTGCTGCCGCGCCAGGTCAACGCCGAACCGCAGTGGATGGCCGCGGTGCCGGCCACCGAGCTGGCGCGGCTGTTCGCTTTGCTCGGGGTGGCGATCGACGTGGTGCGGGCGTTCGCGATTGTTCTGTTCGCCGCTGCGATGCTGGCGCTGTTCGTCGCGCTGACGAATGCGCTCGAGGAGCGGCGCTACGACTTTGCGGTGCTGCGCCTGCTCGGCGCCGGACCGCTGCGGCTGGCGGCGCTGATGCTGGGGCAGGCGTGGGCGCTCGCGTTGGTCGCCATCGGTGCCGGGGTCGCGTTGGCGGCGTCGGCCATGTTCGGCGTCGGGCGCTGGCTGGAACGGGCGCGCTCGTTTCCGCTCGGCGGCTTCGAAGTCGATGCGCCCACGTTGGCCGTCATTGCCCTGGCGCTCGGCGTCGCTACACTGGCAGTCGCCTGGCCGGCGTGGCGAGCTGCGCGCATCGACCTGCATCGCACGCTGGCACGCGGTTGAGCGAGTGTGACCGATGAGACGGATCCTCGTGCTGATGATGTTGGGCTGGGCGGCGGTCGCCGCGGCGCAGACGCCGGCGCCGCCGAAAGACGGAGCGGGCAAGGCGGCGTCCGAGGCCCATCGTAAGGAAGACGTCGCGCGGCATCGCCAGATGGCGCGCGCCCACGAGGAGGCGGCACGCTGTCTGGAGGCGGGCGAAAAGGAATCCGTCTGCCATGAGCGGCTGCGGCAGGCGTGCAAGGGCATTGCCGTGGGCCGGTACTGCGGGATGCGGCACGAGCACTGACGGGGCACGCATGCGGCGCGTCGGCTTGGCGTTGATATTCGGATTGATCGCCGCTACCGCGTCGGCGCAGGCGCCGGGCGGCGCGCGCAACTCCCTGGACCTGCCGATCGATCCGGCCCTGCTCAGCACGCTGCCCGAGCTGAAGGGCGTCGTTTCGTGGAGCGTTCTGGCGCAGGTCAAGACGAAGCAGGTCGGCAAACGCATGCTGCCGGAGTTCGCCGACAGCGTGCGCGCCCTCGACCGTCAGACGGTCAAGCTGCAAGGGTTCATGCTGCCGCTCGTCACCGGCGAGAGGCACGATCGCTTCCTGCTCACGATGCGGCCGCCGCATTGCCCGTTCTGCCTTTCGCTCGGGCCGGAGTACATCGTCGAGGTGCGGGCGCGCGCGCCGATCAAGCACACCTTCGAGCCGATCGTGCTGTCGGGCAAGTTCGCGCTGCTCGCCGACGACCCGTTCGGGCTCTATTACCGCCTCGTCGAGGCGGAGCTTTCGAGCGCGCCGCGCGAATAGACGAACGGACTACCCCGCGGCGGCGAATTCGGGGGTCGCCGCACCGCATCCCCGGGCTTCGGCCGAGGGAAAGTTGATATAGTTTTTCGCCCGGGCGGCAGGGAAGTTCGGCGCTGGGACGGCTGTTCGCGACATGAGCCGGCGCACCCGGCAGCGACGGCAACCGCGTAACGGTCTCGCGCTTGCACGCAGCCGGACACGTACCGGAACGGACGGCACGACGAGACGCGCGTGGTTTTCTCATTCTTCAAGAAAGACGCCAAGGATTCGAAGGAGCGCGCGACCAAGCGCCCGGAGGCGTCGCGTCCGCCGGCCGCGCCGCGTCCGCTCGGCAAACCGCTGCCCGATCCGGCGACGCGCATCAACCCGGCACGGTTGCCCTCGCAGCGGTTCGCGACCACCGAAAACGCGATCCCGGACCGCGAGCTGGCGCGTTCGCTGGCGATGGAAACCGCCGCCAAGATCGACAAGATCGAGTCCGAGATGGCGCGCGATTTTCTGCGCCCGCCCGGCAGCGCGCCGAGCACGGCGCAGCCCGTCGCGCCGGCCGCCGCCGCGCCCAATGGACGGCCGGTGGGCGACGACCTGGAGGCGGGCGGCGACGACTTTCTCGGCAGCCCCGACGCCATCGAGATCCACACGTCCGGCGCCGGCTCGGTCATCGACGAGAGCGCGATCCTGTTTGCCAACGGCCAGGAGGCCGAAGCCGAACAGGTGCTGCGCGCCGGCATCGCCGCCGACGACCTCGGCCATGCGACGCAAAGCGCCTGGCTGATGTTGTTCGAGCTGCTGAACCAGCGCGGCGACCGCGCCGGCTTCGAACAACTGGCGATGCAGTACGCGCTGCGCTTCCAGAGCTCGGCGCCGACCTGGCTGGACTACGGCGACGCCGCAGCGGTGCGGCTGCCCGCGGCGCCGGCGGTCGGCACCGCGCCGGGGGTGCGTTTGCCGGCCGACGTCGATGCCAACGTGGTCAAGACGCTGGAGCAACTGAAGGCGCTGGCGGCGAACCACGCGGCGCTGACGCTCGACGCCACCGCCGTGCGCCGCATCGACCTGGTCGGCGCCGAGTTGCTGCTGCGTGTGGTCACGGCATTCAAGCGCGCCTCGCACGAGCTGACGATCGCCGGGGCCGAACAGTTGCTGAATCCGCTGCGTGCGCTGGTCGAGCCGGGTCGGCGCGATGCCTCGGACGCCGGCTGGATGCTGCTGCTCGAGGTGCTGCGGTTGCTCGGGCGGCAGTCGGAATTCGAGGAAACCGGCATCCAGTACTGCATCACGTTCGAGGTGTCGCCGCCGCAATGGGAGCCGATGCCGCCGAACGTGAAGACGGGCACGGCGCCGGCCGCGGCCGCCGAGGCGGCCAGCGCCGCGGCGGAAAACCCGTTGACCTGGAAGGGCGTGATCGAGGGCGAAGGCGAGCCCTGGTTCGGCCGGCTGGCGATGGAAGCGCGCGTGAACAAGCAGCTCGCGGTCGACGCGATGCGGCTGCGGCGCATGGCGTTCTCGGCCGGTTCGGCCCTGCTGACGTTGGTGATGAAGCTGCAGCAAAGCGGCGTCAGCGTCGAATTCCGCAACGTCAATCCGCTGGTCGGCGCCTTGTTCCATCTGCTCGGCGTCACGGCCGTGGCTTCCGTCCACCTGCGCCGCCCTTGAACGCGCCGCGGCCGGCGCCATCTTGAGGCGATGGACGCATTTCACGGCACCACCATCCTTTCGGTGCGGCGCGGCGCGCGCGTCGCGATGGGCGGCGACGGCCAGGTCACGCTCGGCAACATCGTCGTCAAACAGAGCGCGCGCAAGGTACGGCGCCTGTACCACGACCGAATCCTGGCCGGTTTCGCCGGTGCCACCGCCGACGCGTTCACGCTGTTCGAACGCTTCGAGGCCAAGCTGGAGAAGCACCAGGGCCACCTGCTGCGCGCGGCCGTGGAACTGGCCAAGGATTGGCGCACCGATCGCATCCTGCGCCGGCTGGAGGCGATGCTGGCGGTGGCCGATCGCGAAACGTCCTTGATCGTCACCGGTACCGGCGACGTGCTCGAGCCCGAATTCGGACTGATCGCGATCGGCTCCGGCGGCCCGTACGCGCAGGATCGCGAAGACATCGCCG